>DASVDR010000013.1 GCA_036381015.1 Gammaproteobacteria bacterium | reverse complement strand
GACCTGTCGCCGTTAAACCTACTTTCCGCGGAGAGAGAAAAATGGCAAACGCTAAGCTCACGACCTGCCTTTGGTTCGACAAAGGCGAAGCCCGCAAAGCGGCCGAGTTCTATGCCTCCGTTTTTCCCGACTCGAAGGTGGGCGCGAGCCTCATGGCGCCGTCCGATTCTCCGAGCGGTGAGGCAGGCGAGGAGCTGACCGTGGAGTTCACGGTGCTCGGCCAGCCGTTCGTCGGGCTCAACGGCGGTCCCAATTTCAAAGCGAACGAGGCGGTCAGCTTCATGGTCATCACCGAGAACCAGGAGGAAACCGATCGTTACTGGGACGCCATCACCAAGAACGGCGGCGAGGAAAGCGCCTGCGGCTGGTGCAAGGACAAGTGGGGCTTCTCCTGGCAGATCACTCCGCGTGTGCTGCTCGAAGCGGTGAGCAATCCCGACCGCGCAGCGGCCAAACGCGCTTTCGAAGCGATGATGCCCATGCGGAAGATCGATATCGCCACGATCGAGGCAGCGGTCAAAGGTGAGGCGGTTCCTGCGTAAGCGCTTGGCGCTTGGCGCCTGCCCCCTGGCCCGCCGGCGTGAGCATCACCGGGGCGCGCAGGGGGTGGGCGGGCACGAACGCCCCGTGTTCGCTGCTCGTCCAATCTTTCGGCCGCTTGCCCTATTCACGCCCGCCCGACCAGGCGCATAATCGTCCTATATAGGACGATTACAATGGCCCGTACCCGCAAAACGCAGGAGCTCCTCGCGCTCATCCATCGCGGCGCAGGGGAGGACGGCATTTATGCCTTGGCGGCCGCCGCGGGCCGGCCCTACCGACGCGTGCACGACCAGGTCAAGCGCTTGGCCGCCGAGGGTCTCGTGCGTCTCGAACGGGCATCCGTCGGACCTCGAACCGCCCTCCGGGTCCGGCCGCTCCCGCCCCGCGAGCCGAAGCTCTCCTTCAACCGAGCCTGGAGCAGACCGCGCGGCGGAGTAGACGAAGAGACCGTCATCGCGCAGGTGCTCGCTCGTCCCACCTTCAACGACCTGCTCGCCTGCGTCGAGCACTACGGGCTCGAGCGCGTGCAAAGAGCTCGAGCGGCGATGCTCCGCGCGTTCGAGCTCTCACCGGGCGCCGCCGAGGCAAGCGGCCGAATGCTGAAGAACATCGAGATCGGGCGTGCACGCGCTGCCGGCAGGCACTGAGAGGCTGCTTCGAGCCATCGATGCATCGCGGCATGCTGAAGGTTTGATACTTGCCGGCGGGACCGCGCTCGCGCTTCGCATAGCGCACAGGCTGAGCGCAGACCTCGACTTCGTGTTCCCGGCAGAACGCCTCCCCCGAAAGCGCGTCGCGCGGCTCCTCGACGAGCTTGGTCGATCACATTCGGTCGAGCCTTTCCCGAATCTGGCTGCCGAGCAGGAGTTCCTCGATAGCGGGCTCGAGCTCGTCGACTACCAGCAGGACTACAGCATCGATCGGATCAAGGTCTCGTTCTTCGTCCCGGACCCGGCGCGGCTCTCCGAAGAGATCCAGGCCGAACGGAGCGTCGCAGGGTTGAACAGAATCGCCGTAGCAACTCTGCGCTCGCTGTTCCTGATGAAGGCCGTAGCCCTGAATAGCAGGATGACGACGCGCGACCTGTTCGATGTTTACACGTTGATCGAGCAGCACGGATGCCCGGAGGCCGAGCTGTTCGAGGCCGCGGATCGCTTCGGATACAGTCCAGACGTCCTGAAAACGCGGCTACTCGGCGCCGCCCCGCGCCGCGACGACCCGGGCATCGAGCTCCCGGCCGGCGCGCCACCGACGTTCGCGCAGCTCAAAGCCTATTTTGCGGACCTCGTCGACCGAATCGAGCAAGCTCAGGCGGAAGCGCACGTCACGAAGCCACGCAGCAAAAAGAAGCCCCGGCGGCGCACGTGATCGCCCCGGCGCGCCGCCGCTATTGCGGATGCCCGCATTTGACATCTCTACATTTGTCGCTATTATATCTCTACGAATGTAGATATAGGTGAGCCGCATGAGAACGACCACAGCATGGGCAACGGCGCTCGTAGCGCTCGCCTTTGTCGGTTCGGTCGAGGCGCATCATTCAATCATGTTCGATATCGGCAAGCCGATCTGGATAGAGGGCACGGTCGTTCGTTTCGACGCCGTGAACCCTCACGTCCTGTTCACGCTGGAGCGCGAGCTTGGCGACGGACAGGTCGAACGGTGGACCGTCGAAGGTTCGGGTCTGCGCGCGTTTACACTGATGGGCGGCGACCGTTTGCAGCCCGGCGAAGTCGTCGAGGTTTGCAGGTTCGATCTAAAGGAAGAAGTTCGGCTCGAAACTCCGGCCGGGACGCGCGCGGCAGGGCTCGGCCGAGGCTTCACGGGCACGTTCTCGTGATGTCGGATGGGCACATGCGGATCTTCGGCGGCTACGGCAAGCTCGTGAACTGTGTGCCGAGCCTTCGTGAATTTTCCGACGCTTGCGCCTCAGGCGTTCATTGACGAGGTCGATCGTCGAATGGACGACCCCTGCCCGCCGCTGGCAGAGAAGTAGCCGCGGGAGGGGCCCCCTCCGGCGTCGGCTCGAGACCGACGCATCGAAAGCAACGGGGATGTCAGGGTTCGAGAACGCCGCGGCGGCTCACCGCCAGCCGAGCTCCGGCGCCACGTACTTCAATATGCTCTCGATGACGTGCGCGTTGTACTCGACGCCGAGCTGGTTCGGCACCGTGAGCAGCAACGTGTCGGCCGCCGCGATCGCCTCGTCTTCCGCGAGCTGCTTCACGAGCACGTCGGGCTCGGCGGCGTACGAGCGGCCGAAGATCGCGCGGGTGTTCGCGTCGATGTAGCCGATCGTGTCCTGGTCGTCGTCCCTGCCCCCGAAATAGGCGCGGTCGCGATCGTCGACGAGCGCGAAGATGCTGCGGCTCACCGAGACGCGCGGCTCGCGCGTGTGCCCGGCCTCCTTCCACGCTTCGCGGTAGGCCTCGATCTGCTTGCGCTGCTGCACGTGCAGCGGCTCGCCGGTCTCGTCGGTCTTGAGCGTGGAGCTTTGCAGGTTCATCCCGAGCTTCGCCGCCCATCGGGCCGTGTCGTTCGTGCTCGAGCCCCACCAGATCCGCTCGCGAAGCCCCTCCGAATACGGCTCGACGCGCAAGAGCCCCGGAGGATTCGGGAACATCGGCCGCGGGTTCGGCTGCGCGAACCCATGCCCCTTCAGCACCTCGAGGAACACCATGGCATGCCGGCGAGCCATGTCCGCGTCGGTCTCGCCCTCTTGCGGCGCGTAGCCGAAGTAGCGCCAGCCGTCGATGACCTGCTCCGGCGATCCGCGGCTGATGCCGAGCTGCAGCCGCCCGCCCGAGATGACGTCCGCCGCGCCGGCATCCTCCGCCATGTACAGCGGGTTCTCGTAGCGCATGTCGATGACGGCCGTGCCGATCTCGATCCTGCGAGTGCGCGCGCCGACGGCCGCGAGCAGCGGGAACGGCGAGCCGAGCTGGCGCGCGAAGTGGTGCACGCGGAAGTATGCGCCGTCCGCGCCGAGCTCCTCGGCGGCAACGGCAAGCTCGATCGACTGGAGAAGCGAATCCGACGCCGTTCGAACCTGCGAGTGGGGCGAGGGCGACCAGTGCCCGAACGACAGGAATCCGATTTTCTTCACGGCTCGTCCTTGGCTGGCTTTCTGATGACAATCCTAGCCTCCAGGAGGCTTCCTTGGCGAATCGTTCACCACTCCCTTCGCAAACGACCGGCGCCGCAATTCCCGCGAAAGAAGCTCATGCAGCCCGCCCGCGCATAAAGGTTTCGCCACGACACAGCATCCAATCGAGCCCATTCCAGCGCGCCGCCGCGCAGGCGCGATAGACGAGCGCGAGCAGCGCAATCGCGGCTCCGAGCGCGATGACGACGGCGATGTCGACGTCCGCACGTGCCGTCGCGACGCTCGCCGCCATCAGCAAACCCATCGTCGACACCCCCAGCACGCCTTCGATGAGGCCGAGCCCCTTCGTCATGATCATACCGAGATAGAAGCTCGCCGCCGCACCGAGCACCACCAGCGGCGGACCGAAAACCACGAGGCGCGCCGGATACTCGTACAACGCACCGAAGCCGACGAGCAACGCCAGCAACACGCCGAGCGCGTAGCCGTTGTACCGCCAGTACGCTCGTTCGACCCGCCTGAAGAGCTCCGCGCGCGTGAGCCCTGCCCGGAGCCACAGCGTGCGGCTTCGCGCCGCCGCATGGCTCGTGACGGCGGCGGTTATCGCACCGAAGAGCGTGAAGAAAAAGAGCCACACGCTCGGCACGGCGATATACGCTGCTGCGATGCCGATCGGAACGGCCTGGCCGATCGCGAGTATCCACGGGCGGCTCGTGCCGAGCAGGAGCGATGCTTCCATCCCTTCGGCATAGGCGAGCGACGGCAGCCGCCGCAGCGTCGCGGTGAGCCACCCGTGCACGGCCGCGCGCACGGAAGCCGCACGATGCCCGGCCAGCAGTACCGCGCCGAAGGCGATCCAGCCGATGAAGCCGAGCTTCACCGGCCACGGTAACGCATCCGTCGGCTCGTCCATGTATGTGAGCGGCAGGCCGATGCTCAGCATCACGAGCAGCG
Source organism: Gammaproteobacteria bacterium (assembly GCA_036381015.1). Taxonomy (NCBI): domain Bacteria; kingdom Pseudomonadati; phylum Pseudomonadota; class Gammaproteobacteria; species Gammaproteobacteria bacterium. Next base: position 48,065 of record DASVDR010000013.1, on the reverse strand, counting down.
CGGCCGCGAGCAGGCCCGTGCCGCCGCGCATCTTGCCGAGCATCCACAACGCGAGATACGTGAACCCGAACGTCGTGAAGGCCACCGCAAAGGTTCGCACGAAGACCGCCGCGAAGGAGATCTCGATCGGGAACCGGTAGAACGCGAGCACGGCCGTGCCGGCCGTCGCGAGCGAGATCGACGCGGCCGTGCCGACGGCGCTCGCGAGCAGCCGCAGCCTGCCGTGCGGCAGCACGCCAAGCCTCCGCCCGCGCATCATGCGATCGAGCATGACCGGCATCAGCGCGCTCGCGAAGAGCACGGCGATCACCGCGGGCCACGGTAGAAAGACGAAGAAGCTACCTTGCGCGTCCAACCGGCCGGTGGGGTCGAGCGTCCAGCTCGGCGCGAGCGCCGCACCGATGTTGCCGACCATCATGGCCGAGAGCCCGGCGAGTGAAAGCCAGCGGCCGAGCCGGGTGCCGGTGAAGTAAGTCCAGACGAGTCGCACGATGGCCGTCATCGATGCAGCTCCAGAAAGATGTCCTCGAGCGTCAGCGGCTCGGGCTCGAGCGCGGCGCCGGTAAGCCGCGCAATCTCGTCGTGGAGGTCGTCGCTCCAGTCGTACACGATCGCCGTCGCGTGGTGCTCCGCGTACTCGACGTGTAACGCATTGGGAATCGCCCATGAGCGCGCAATCGGTTGCGAGCTCCTCACGTGCAACCGCACGATCGAGTCCTTGAGATCGTCGAAGTCGCCGCGCCAACGGAGGCGGCGATCCTTGAGAATCCAGATCTTGTTCGCGAGCCGCTCGATGTCGGAAACGATGTGCGACGAAAACACGACCGAGCGCGTGCCGTCGGCCGCGATATCGACGATCTGCTCGAGAAAGTGCCGCCGCGCGATCGGGTCGAGACTCGCGACCGGCTCGTCGAGCAAGAGCAGATCCGGACGATGCCCGAGCGCGAGCAGGATCGAAAGCTTCTGCCGCTGCCCGATCGACATGCGCTTGATGCGCTCGGCGGGATCGATCTCCCACTTCGCCATGAGCCGGCCGATGAGCTCGTCGTCCCAATGCTCGTAGAAGGAACGAATGACCCGCACCTGGTCCGCAGCCGTGAGCTGATTCACGAGCTCGTCCTGCTGCGGAACGAACCCGACGCGTGCCTTGACCGAGGCCGGCATCCGGTAGCTCTCGTGGCCGAAGACCGTGACGGTGCCGGCGCTCGCCGGCGTGAAGCCGAGGATCAGCTCGAGCAACGTCGTCTTGCCCGCGCCGTTCTTGCCGAGCACGCCGACGACGTCGCCGGGCTCGATCTCGAACGACACGTCCTCGAGGACGGCCTTGCCGCTAAAGGACTTGCTTAGGCCGCGCGCGGCTACGTGCTGCCCGGTCATCGTTCACCTCCCACTTGGCTTTGAGCGCCTCGACGGCCTCTTCCACGCCGATCTCGAGCTGACGCGCCGCAAGCACCAGCGCGTCGAGCTGCGGGTCGAGCTGCTTCAGCCGTGCCGCGAGCGGCACCTGGCTCTTGCGCTGCGCGGCGACGGTCATCGGCTTGCCGCGGTGGCGCTCGAGCACGCCCTCGGCCTCGAGCAGCGTGTACACCTTCGAGACCGTCATCGGATTGATCGTATGCTTGAGGGCAAGCTCCCGGATGGACGGCAGCTCCGTCCCGGGCTCGAGCTGCCCGCTCGCAACCATGCGGCGAATCTGCTCGAGCAGCTGCCGATAGATCGGTACCCCGGAGTGCGGCTTCAGGGTGAACAAATCGTGCGCCTCGTGGCCGTCTGCATTATTGCAATAATGCACTCGTGCGGCGCGGGTTCAACGGAACTGCGTCACGATTCGGCACTGCCCACCTGCCGGCCGGTATGCCCCTGAGCCGACTGCGATGAGTTTGCCGGGTCGCCAGGGAAGTCATTATCATTTTCGAAACTGTCCGGTAGAGGGTTCGCCATGAAACTCCAATCCGCGGCTCTCGGTATCCTCGCGGCGGCCGTGCCTTTCTTCACGCCCGCGTTCGCTCATCACAGCCAGGCGATGTTCGATCAGTCGAAGGAGATACTGATCGAAGGGACCGTCGCGCGGTTCGACTGGGTGAACCCACACATGTACCTGATCGTCGAGACCATAGGCCCGGACGGCAAGCCGGCGCTCGTCGAAGGCGAAGGCCTCGCGATCACGCAGGCGCGAGTCGACGGCCTGCGCCGGGAGGCGCTCCAGCCCGGCACGCACGTCGTGATGCGCGCCAACCCCAATCGCGGCGGCTGGGGCAAGCAAGTCCGCATTCTCGACGTCACGACGGAGGACGGCGAAATACATCCGTTTTATGCGGCGAGCAGGCGGAATCGCACGCTGACGCCGGCCGAAAGCCTCGAGGGCAAATGGGCGCCGTCCCGCCAGGCGCTGACCGCCGCTTTCGGCGCGATGGCGCGCTTCCCGCTCACGGCGGAAGCCCGTGCCGCGCAGGCGAAGATGGCCGCCGACGGGCTCTGCTTCGTAGAGCCCGTCCCGTTCCTCGCGGCGCTCGACGAGCTGCGCTCGATCACGATCGGAGAAGACGAGGTCGTGATTCACTTCGAGAACTCGGGCGACCATGTCATACGCACGGTATATATGAACGCCGAGCACCCGGCCGACGTCCAACCCTCGCGCCACGGGCACTCGGTCGGCTGGTGGGAAGGAGACACGCTCGTCATCGATACGATCGCCTACGAGCCGAACCCCTCCGGCCTCGGCGGGAACGTGCCGTCGAGCCCCGCCAAGCACACCGTCGAACGGCTGTCACTCACGGATGACCGCCTGCGGCTGCGCTACGAGATCACCGTCGAAGACCCGGTGTATCTCGAGCGGCCGGCCACGTTGACGCAGCAGTGGGATCACCGTCCGGACCTCGAGTTCTCGCCGCCGTCGCAGGCCTGCGACGACGATGTCGCGGCACGGTATCGCGATCACGTCCCGGAGTAGGTGCGCGAGACCTGGCGGGGCCGCGGTCCGCGTCAAGCGCTGTTGGCGAAGGCGCTCGATGGGATCTACGTGCATGCGCTCGACGCAGGATTGGGGCGAGCCGCCGGCGAGCTCTTGGCCGCTGCGCGCACGCACGACGTGGTCGACGCGGCGCTCGTGCTGCTCGCCGAGGACGGAGACCACATCGTCACTTCCGATCCGAAGGACCTCGAGCCTCTTGCGGTGCTCTCGGGGCGACACGTGGAGATTATTCGAGCCTGACGCGTGCACGGTCGCGGCACCCGCAAGGAGTGCGGGACGGCTCTCGGGCGAGTCGAGACGGACTGGCACGGAGCGGCGAGTCGCGCTAGAAATGGAGTCATCGGCCCGATTTGGGACCTTCATGACTACGCGTTTCCCACAGGACAATCCACTCATGGCCGCACTCGCCGATCGCCTGCTCCCCGCCGGGAGCGCCCGCGAGGACCATTACGTGCATTTGCACGGCGCGACATGGGCGGACTACGAGCGGCTGCTCGTCATTCGCGACGAATCGGCGGTGCCGCGGATCACCTATCTCGAAGGAACGCTCGAGATCATGAGCCCGTCGCTGCCGCACGAGTCGATCAAGTCGACGATCGGACGCCTCGTCGAGGTCTGGTGCCTCGAGCACGGCGTCGAGTTCTCGGCCGCGGGCTCCTGGACGATCAAGGACAAGCGCGAAGAGGCGGGCGCGGAGCCCGACGAGTGCTACATCTTCGGCCCGGTCGGCAACCGCGAGCGTCCGGAGCTCGCCATCGAGGTCGTCTGGACTCACGGCGGGCTCGACAAGCTCGGCGTGTACCGCAGGCTCGGCGTGCCCGAGGTCTGGTACTTTCGAGACGGACGCATCGAGGTGCACGTGCTGCGCGGCACTCGCTACGAGCAGACCGAGCGCAGCGAGGCCCTGCCCGGCATCGATCTCGAGCAGCTCGCGAGCTTCCTGGACCGGGAGACGACCAGCCGGGCGATCCGCGACTACCGGGCGGCGCTGGCTAACGATCGGAGAACGCCCCGCTGAACGTTAGGTCGCGAGCCGAAAGCTGGCCTGACGCAAATCCTTTCGCATACCATCCCTGCCTTGGTACCGCCCCGAATCTCGAAGGAGCTTGGCCGATGAAGCCCGTCCTCACCGCGTCCCGACTCGCCGCCGTTGCGGTCCTCACGATCGGCGCTTCCGCCTCCGCCGTCGCTCAGCGCCCCCAGCCGACGCCGCTCGGCGAGGGCCCGTGGGACCTCGAAACCGAGGCCGGAACCGTTCATGTATCTGTATTGACTCGGGATCTGGAGTCGCCGTGGAGCCTCGCGCTCCTGCCGAACGGCGACATGCTGCTGACCGAGCGGCCGGGGCGGCTGCGCGTGATCCGCGACGGGAAGCTCGATCCGACCCCCATCGAAGGGCTGCCCGCGCTCATCAACGTGAGCATCGGCGGCCTGATGGGCCTCGCGCTGCATCCGGATTTCGAGGACAACCGGCTGATCTACTTCGCGTACACGAAGCCCCATCCGGACGACAGCAACCTGACGTCGCTGGCCGTCGCGCGCGCCCGCTGGGACGGCGGCTCCTCGCTGGCCGACGTCGAGGACGTGTTCGTCGCCAAGGACTGGTACGGCTCGGCGATGGCCGCCGAGAACCACCGCTGCTGCGGCCAAGGCCCCGCGTCGGGGAGCTACGGCGCGCGCATTGCCTTCGACGACGAGAATCGCCTTTACATCACGAGCGGCGACCGGAACTGGGGCGAGAAGGCGCAAGATCCGCAATCGCATCTCGGCAAGATCATCCGCGTGAACGACGACGGCTCGGTCCCCGACGACAATCCGTTCGTCGGCATGGAGGGCTATCTGCCCGAGCTCTACACGATCGGCCACCGCAATCCCACCGGGCTGCGGTTCGACCCCGAGACGGGCGAGCTCTGGTCGACGGAGTTCGGTCCGCGCGGCGGCGACGAGCTCAATCTCATCGAAGCCGGCAAGAACTACGGCTGGATCCTGATCACCAACGGCGAGCATTACGACGGCGCCGAGAAGGCGCTCGGCTCTCGCGGGATCGAGGGCTACGTGGATCCGGTGACCTTCTGGCCTCCGTCGGGCAACCCGGGCAACCTGATCGTCTACCGAGGCGATCTCTTCCCCGAGTGGCAGGGCAACGTGCTCGTGGCCGCGATGTCGCGCCCGGGCGCGCTCGTCCGCGTGATCCTCGACGAGCAAGGCAAATTCGTCCGCGAGGAGCGCATGCTGACGCAGCTCGGCCAGCGGATGCGCGACGTCGTCGAAGCGCCCGACGGACGAATCTTCGTGCTGACCGAGGCCTCGGCGTTCGCGTCGCCCGGCGCGATCCTGGTTCTCGAGCCGGGCGAGTGACGCAGTCGGCGCGTGTCAGAACAGCTGCGGCGCCACCTCGTACAAATACCGGCTCCAGACCTCGGCCGTGTGCCCGCCGAGCGTGACGCGGAACGTGTGCTCGACGCCGTGCTCGGTCAGCTGCTCGGAGAACGCCTTGTTCGCGTCGAAGAGACCGTCCTCGGTTCCGCAGCCGACCCAGAGCAGGTCGAGGTGCTCGTTGATCGTCTCGTCGTTCGCGAGCACGGCTTCCATGTCGACCCCGCCCCAGTCGGGATTGTTCGCGATCTGCATCGCGGAGCTGAATCCGGCGACGGCGGTGAACATCTCGGGGTGACTGAGCCCGATCGCGAGCGACTGCCCGCCGCCCATCGACAAGCCGGCGATCGCGCGATGCTCCGCGTCCGCCAGCACGCGGTAGCGTGACTCGACCTGCGGGATCAGGTCCTCGATGAAGTCGACGGCGAACTCTTCCATGTCGGTCTTGTAGGCCGCGGCACCGCGGCGCCGCTGCCCCTCGGGGAGCCGGCGCGTGTAGCCGTAAGGCATCACGACGACGAGCGGCTCGAGCCGGCCGTCGGCGATCGAGTTGTCGAGAATCACGTTCGCCTGCTGGCGGTCGATCCACGTCCGCTCGTCGCCGCCCGCGCCGTGCAGAAGGTACAGCACCGGATAGCGCTCGCTGCCGCTCTCGTAGCCGGGCGGCATGTAGACGACGACTTCGCGCTCGCGGTCGAGCGATTCGGAATGGTAATTGAAGGTCTGAACGGCACCGTGGGCGACGTCGCGCGTCTCGAGATACGCAGGCGTCGCGGTCTGCTGCGGGAGTGCGCTCGAAGCGGGCAGCGCGAAGAGCACCGCTGCAAGAGGCCAAGAACCGAGACTTGTTTTTCTCATGGGATGTTCCTCATTCGGGCGCGGCTCGAAAAGTATACGCGGCCGCGGTGCGCGCGCCCGCCGTTTTCGCTAAGCTCGTTCGCAGATCGATGAGTGAAATTAGGCATTCCGGCCCCGGGCCGGCCCTGAATCGGCGCAGGCTCATCGCGGCCGGCGCCGCGATCGGCCTGCACGCGCTCGCCGGCACGGCCGCAGCCCAACGCAGCCCGTCCGAGGTCATCGCCGGCGCCCTCACCGCGCCGGATCTCGCGCTGATCAACGGCCGCTTCGTCGACTACCGCGGCGTCGTCGGCGACACGCTGCTGCTCGCGAACGGCCGCATTCGCTCGGTCGGGTCCAACATCGGTCCGGGCCCCGCGGTTCCCACGGTCGACCTCGGCGGCCGCACGGCGATCCCGGGATTCGTGGATGCGCACGTCCATTACACGCGCGCGGGCGTGAATCCGGGCCATCAGGAACGCCGTGTCGAGCGCGCATTCAGCATCGCCGAGCTGCAGGAAACGATCGCCGCGCGCGCGGCAAGCGTCCCGCGCGGCGAATTCATCACCTGCATCGGCGGCTGGAACCCGCTTCAGTTTCGCGAATCGAGGCGCCCGACGCGCGCGGAGCTCGACGCGGCGGCGCCGGATCACGCCGTCTATCTGTCCGCCACGGGCCGCGGCGCCGGGGCGGTCACGAACGGGCGCGTCGTGCACGCCGCTGCGCCGTTCGTCTAGCCGGGACGGTCAAAGGTCCGCTCGAGGGTCCGCCCCAAGGGTCCGCCTCACGATCCGCTGCCGGCGCCGCTCATCGGCGCCCGGCCGGTTTCGTGCGCAAGATTCGCTCCCACGGCGGCGTGCCCGCGAGCTCCTTGGCAAGGTAATCGACGAACGCGCGCACGCGCGGCAGCACGAGCCGGCGTTGCGGCATCACGGCGTAGATGCCGCTTTCGGGGAGCGAATATCCCGGCAGCACGATGCGAAGGCGCCCCGTGCGCAGGTCGTCGCAGACATGCCACGTGGAGAGCAGCGCGATGCCTTCACCCGCGAGCGCCGCGTCGCGGATCACTTCGCCGAAGTTGCTTTGCAGGCGCCCCCGCACTTGGACGACGTGCTCGCGCCCGTCCGCGTCGCGCAGCGTCCAGCGGTCGATCGGCCCCTTGCTGCCGACCAGCACGAGGCAGGTATGGCGTGCGAGCGCATCGGGCGTCTTCGGCGTGCCGTGCCGGCGCAGATAGCCGGGCGATGCGCAGAGCACGCGGCGGTTCGACGCGATCTTGCGCGACACGAGGCTCGAGTCCTCGAGCGTGCCGACGCGAATCGCGAGGTCGAGCCCTTCGCGGGCGAGATCGAGCATCTGGTCCGCCACGACCATGTGGACGTTCAGCGCCGGATGCCGGGCCAGGAATCGCGGCAGCCGCGGAGACACGTAAAGCCTGCCGAATGCCGCCGACATCGTCACCCGCAGCGTGCCCGAGATCTCGCGTCCCGCGCGGCCGAGGCCGGCCGTGAGCGCGTCGAGATCCTCGAGCAGCGGGCGGCCCTGCTCGAGCAGCGCGGCACCTTCCGGCGTGAGCTTGAGCCGCCGCGTCGTGCGGTGCAGGAGCCGCACGCCGAGCCTCTGCTCGAGACGCTTCAAGCGCTGGCTCGCGACGGACAACGACACGTCGAGGCTGCGCGCCGCGGCGGTGATGGAGCCCATCTCCGCAATGCGCACGAACAAGCTCAAGTCGTCGAGCCGATCCATGATTCTTCGCGATTTGAAAAGAATGTCTTCCCATGTTGCGGGTTTTTCGGCCGCTCTGTCGAGAGTAGCGTTGCACGCCTCGTCACCATTCTTTGGAGGTCGCCATGGAATATCGCTTGCTCGGAGCGTCCGGCTTCAAGGTCCCGGTCTTGGGTCTCGGGACGGGCACGTTCGGCGGCAAGGGCCCCGTGTTCTCCGCCTGGGGCAACATCGGCGTCGCGGAGGCGCGCCGCCTGATCGACATCTGCTTCGACGCGGGCGTCACGCTGTTCGATTCCGCCGACGTGTACTCGGACGGCGCATCCGAGTCGATTCTGGGCGCTGCGCTCGACGGCCGGCGCGACCGCGCGATCATTTCCACGAAGGTGAGCCTGCGCTCGAGCGACGATCCGAACGCGGTCGGCGCGTCGCGAAGTCACGTGCTGCGAACGGTGGATCGCGCGCTCGAGCGGCTGCGCACGGACTACATCGACGTGCTGCAGCTTCACCATTTCGATTCGCTCACGCCGGTGGACGACGCGATGTCCACTCTCGACGACCTCGTGCGCGCGGGCAAAGTGCGCTACGCGGGCGTGTCGAACTTCTCCGGCTGGCAGGTCATGAAAGCGCTCGCCGCGGCGGATCGCCGCGGCCGTGCCCGAGTCGTCGCGCAGCAGGTCTACTACTCGCTGATCGGCCGCGACTACGAGTGGGAGCTCATGCCGCTAGGGCTCGCCGAGGGCATCGGCGCGATCGTCTGGAGCCCGCTCGGCTGGGGACGGCTGACCGGCCGCATACGGCGCAACCGGCCCGAGCCCCCGTCGCGGCGGCTGCTCGAGACGGCGTGGGCCGCGCCGCCGGTGGACGACGAGCGGTTGTTCCGCGTCGTGGACGCGCTCGAGTCCGTCGCCGAGGAGACGGGCAAGTCGATCCCGCAGATTGCGATCAACTGGCTGCTGCAGCGTCCGACCGTCGCCACGGTGCTGATCGGCGCACGAGACGAGCAACAGCTGCGCGAGAACCTCGGCGCCGTCGGGTGGGCGCTCGATCCGGAGCAAATGGCGCGCCTCGACGAGGCGAGCTACGTGACGCCGCCCTATCCCTACTACCCGTACTGGAATGGGCAATTCGCGGAGCGCACGCCTCCGCCGGTGCCTTCCCGCGCTTAAAGCTCTCGAATCCGCACGTTGCGGAACTTGACCGTGCCCGAGCCGTGCTGCAGCGCGATCGGGCCCGCGGTCAGGCGCGCATCCTCGACGTCGACCAGGTCGCGGCCGTTCAACGTGACCTTCAGGCGATTGCCGACGGCGCTGATCTGGTACCGATTCCACTGCCCGCCCGTGTAAACGAACTGGGACGGCTCGGCGAGATTCACGATGGCTCCGGTCCGGTAGGTCTGGTCCGGCCGGGTGTCGTAGATGTTGACCTCGTAGCACGACGTCTCGTCGATGGACTGAGGGTTCATGCAACGCAGGAAGACGCCGCTATTGGCTTCGGTGTTGACCCAGAACTCGAGCTCGAGCTCGAAGTCGCCGAAGCTCATGTTGCTGACGAGAAAGCTGCCCGTGCTCTCGTCAGCCGCGATTGCGCCGTCCTCGACGCGCCAGTTGCCGTCGCCCACGACGCTCCAGTTGGACAGGTCGGTGCCGTTGAAGAGCGTCAGCCAGCCTTCCGCGTCGGGCTGCGGCCCCCCGCCGCCGCAAGCGCCGAGCAGCGCCAGGGTGATCGAGCCGAGAACCACGCGGCAGCGGCGCCGGAAGGCAATAGTCGTAGTGCGCATAAAAATCTTCCATGCTTGCGTTGTGGCGCAATTATAGAGGACCCGGCTGTCGAATCGACCCGCGGCCGCCGGAGGGCGCGACGGTTGCCGCTGCGGGCTGCGCGTGCCGGCCGCGGCGGCGTCCTCGAAACGCCCCGTACGCGGTAATATTGCGGCATACCACCAAAGGGGGGAGGACCCATGCGGCCATTCATTCGGACCCCGCTCGCGTTCCTGATCGGCGCCGTGATCGCGGAGGCGGCGCTCGCGCACCACGGCTTCGGCACGTTCGTGATGGACAAGGACATCCGGATCACGGGCACCGTCACCGGCCTCGATTTCGTCAATCCGCATTCCTGGCTCTATCTCGACGTCGTCGACGAGAACGGCGAGACGGTCGCGATGCGCTGCGAGATGCGCTCCGCCAATACGCTGCGCCGCTCGGGCTGGACCCCCGATCTGTTCCCGGTCGGCAAGAAGATCACGATCACGGGCTCGCCGGACCGCGACGACCCGTATTCGTGTTACGTCAGCACTCTGATCTTCGACGACGGCTCGAGCCTCGACCGCTACGGCCAGATCAAGGCGCCGGCCGAGATCGGTCAGGGCGAGCGGCCGCTGCGGCTCGCGAGCGGCGAGCCGAACATCTCGGGCGACTGGGCGCAGGAGCAGCGCGTCATGACCGATCCGCGCGGGCAACGCGGAACGCTCGTGCCGCTGAGCCAGGCCGCGCAATACGCCGACGATCCGGAGGCCGCAGGCGTCATCGGCGGCGCGCGCGGAACCGAGCAGGCCGCCCTCCGCGCCGAGGCGCTGCGTCTTGCCGAAGAGGGCGAGTTCGAAACCGCAGCGGAAGCCGAGGCGGCCCTCCGGGCACGGAATGCGGAAAACGGGGGCGGCGAAGGCCGTCGTTTCGGGTTCGGCGGTCCCGAATTGACCGAAGCGGGCCAGGCCGCGCTCGACGCAATCGATCTCGGCGACCGTTACGCGATGTCCTGCGTGTTCACGAGCGTCGTGACGGAATGGAGCGGGGACTCCGGCGAGGTCGTCAACCGCGTGACCCAGCGCGGCGACACGATCACGATCCAATACGGCCGAATGGGCGTCGAGCGCACGATTCACATGAACATGAGCGAGCATCCGCAAAACATCGAGCCGAGCCTCGCCGGTCACTCGATAGGGCGCTGGGAAGGGGACACGCTGATCGTCGATACGGTCGGCTTCGCACCGGGCCTGTTCAACAGCCGAACGCCGCACAGCGATCAGCTGCACGTCGTCGAGGAATTCACGTTCGACACCGAGACGCGGCAGCTTCGACGGAGCTTCGTGGCGAACGATCCGCTCTACTGGACCGAGGAGGAAACGGGATCGAACGCCGTGAACACCTCGAATGTCCCGTATTTCTCGGCACGTTGCGAGGATCTGACGATCGACGAGGACGCGGAGCTCGGCCCGCGCGCCTGAGAAAGGCGCCTAGTGCCGAATCTGCGTGGTGACCTCCTTCAGCTCGGTGTCCGTGCAGCTCCCGCGCTCCGAGATGATCGTCGGGTTGTCGGAGAGCTGCAGGGTCCGCGGGTGCAAAACCCAAGGCTCGACGAGCACCTCCGGATCCTCGACCGTCACTTCGTAGAGCATCTCGTTGCCGGTGCGAGTGAACCGCTCGATCACCCGCATCTCGGTGGAGTGGAAGAAGCCGCCCCGCCCGAACCACGTCTCGTCGGTGAACCCGATCGAGTCGAGGACGAGCGTGTCGCCTTCCCAGCTGCCGACCGTGCGCCCGTAGTACGAGTACGCGTAACGGTCGTCCGGCTCGTGCGCGCTCCCGTCGAGACGGACCATCCGGAACTCGGAGTATCCGCCGCCGCCGTCGAGCCCGCCGCGGTAGAACATGATGATGTCGTCGTCGCTGTGGACGATCCGCGCAGGCGGCCCGTGCCTCGGGATGCCGAGCGGCAGGCAGGTCATGACCGGATCCTCCCGGTTCGTCCACATGTCGAGCGCCTGGACCTTGTCCCAGAGCGCGGGCTTGTACAGCGGCTTGTTCATGTCGAGCCGCGATGACGCCATGAACGTGTAGTCCGCGCTCTGGTTGGTCCACTCCATGCAGTTGTCCTGGAACGGAGTGCACCGCCGGAACATGCCGCCCGCAACGCGCTCCGGACCGCCGGCGACCGTTCGCCAGGAGCCCGAGAGATCGGGCTTGCCGTTCTCCAGCCTCGGGGTCGGCGCCTTCGCCGCGTCCGGGTCCGGACCGCGGAAGCCGAACTGCCCTTGCGACGACGTCGCGATGAGACACAAGAGCGCGCCGAACGACGCGACGAGCGGCGTCTTGACGAATCGCTGTTTCCACATGGGCCGAGATCCTCTACTCGAGCTCGGCCGGCGCGCCCGGGCGGGGCCTCCGGCCGGCGTTGCGTCAGTTCTTCGCCGGGCCCGCCGCCCGCACGCTCGCCGGAACGGGGACGACGACGTACACCTGACCGATTTCGGTCACGACGGTTCGAAGGTCGCGCACGACCTCGCCGTTGCGGCGCTCGACGATCGTGCCGGCATAGAGGGCTTCGATCCTGTGCAGCGGATTGTTGAAGTCCCTGAAGTCGCCGTAGACGAACTCGGTGGTGTCCGATCCGTGCGTCACGACGACGCGCTCCGGCAAGAACTCCTCGCTGAGCGTGGCCGTCGCCACGGCCCCGGGCACACCCGGGATCGGGAACGTGACGGTGGGCCGGTCGCCCTCCCATGACAGCGTGGCCGACCCCTTCACTCCGGCCTCCGCTTGGCGGTCGAGCAGCACGGCCGGGTTCTCGTTGAACGACTCCGAGACCGGCACGCCCGCCGCCGCGGCGATCGCAGCCTTCGGCGCGCCGTGCGGGCTCGCCCAGAGGCGAATCAGCCGCTCCTCGTACGATTCCGGCCGGGGCATGGCCTTGCCCTCGCCCGGGATGATTTCCGCGCCGGGGATGTCCTCGTCCCAGGCGTACTCCGCGCTGAGGGTCTCGATGTTGGAATACGTCCGGCCGTCGGGGAGCGTGCACTCGATCTGCGCCCGGTAACCGGGAATCCGGTAGTTCGCGCTGATGCGATATCCCGCCTTGCCGAGCACGCCGGGCTCGGCTTCGACGTAATTCGTCAGCGTGCAGGGCTGCCCGTCCACCTGAACCGTGCCCTCGGCGCGGTACTCGAGCGTCTCGACGAGCTCGTGCTCGGCCTGGCCGCGGAGCATCCCCATGTGCCAGGTCCAGTTGAAGAGCACCGCCTTCATGTCGCGGGCGCCGGGCTCCGGCGTGTAGAGCGGCTCCCCGCGCCCGAAGCCCTGCGCGCCGACGGGCGACGCGCCGGTCACCGCGACGGCGACGGCGAGCGCGCACGCCGCGGTCGTTCCTCTAAAGGACATCACTCCCCCCAAGGCGCCGGCGAGCTCCGGCGGTCAGTCGATTTCGAGATTGAACTCGCGATCTGCGAGCTCGAGACGCCTGATGAACCCGGCAGGGTTGCCGTTCCTCGCCGGAAGGATCGTGATCTTGAGGTCCTCGCCGGGCTTGATCGAGTCCCGGTTCACGCCCGCCCGCGTCAGCACCTGGATGGAGGCCGTGGTCAGCACCCAGGTCGTGGTCGTGCCGTCCGGGTTCGGCACCGCGAGCTCGAGGTTCGAGTGCGGATTCCTGAAGTTCAAGTTCGTGAGCGTGCCCTCCAGGACCACCTCTTTGTTGAGGTCGTACACGCTCGCCACGGCATGATGCGCGTGCACTTCGGCGCCGACCATCAGGAACCCGCCCAGCGCGGCCCACCGAACAGCCCATCTATTCATGGCAGCTCATCCCATGTTGAGGTTGCGCGCCCCGATCGTAGCAATGGGCCCATGAAGCGGCAAGAATTTGTTGCATTCGGGACGGCTGTGCCCAAGGAGCGACCGAGGCGGCAATCATCCGACATAACAGCGAAAATCAGCCGGCCGCCCGCGACTCGCCGGCCGATGGAGAACGCATTCCGATCTCGACTTTGCGTTCTCGGAATTGCGTAGCTCTTTGATTTGACAACACTGCGGGTTCGAAAAGGCCGTGCGGGCTCGAGGCGACCTTTCCATTGCCGAGCCGCCGATGGAAACTTGTGCTCCTATAACAACGATAAAAAGAGGGGGGTGGATATGTTTATCGAGAAGGCCTCCTTTTTTGCTCGAATACTCCTTACGGCGTCGATTCTGAGCCTCGCCGCGTGCGGCGGAGGCGGCGGCGGAGGCTCGTCCGGCGGTTCGACGGGCGGCGGCTCGGGAGGCGGCGGTTCCGGCGGCGGCTCGGGGGGCGGCTCTTCGGGCGGCAACGTCGTCGCTCCGGCGCAGCTCGGTCCGAGCCTCGGCCAGGCGCTGTTGGGGCCGATCGTCGATGCGACGGTCGAAGTCTATGACGCCGAGCATTTCGACGGCGTCTCGGTCTGCAGCGTAACGACCTCGTCCGAAGACGCGCCGGAGGGGCCGGGCGTCATCGACCTCGGCTCCTGCCCCATCGACGAAAGCTCGGTCTACTTCCTGGTCGTCGAAGGCGGAGTGGATATCGACGCCGACGACGACGAGATCGTCGACTCGACTCCGACACCGAAGGAAGGCTCGTTACGAGCCATCATCTCCGGGCAAGACATTCTTGCCGGAAATTTTCGCATCAACATCGTCACGGAGATCGCCTATCAAAGCGTTTCCGACGCTCTGCTCGGAGGGGCGGACCAAGAGGAAATCGTCCGTCGCCTCGACGGAGTGGCGAAGCAGCTGTTGAGCGAAGATCTCGACGGCGACGGCATCGTCGACAACGACGATCTCCTCGGCTTTTCTCCGGTCGTCCACGAAGACTTCCTTGCAGGCGCATACGAGCCGCTTTTGGACGAGATTCTGGCCGCGATTCTGTCCGGCAACGGCCACGAGCTGACGAAGTTGTCACGAGAGCTGCTGCTTTCCACCCTCGGCGAATACGACTTCGTGGATCTGCTCGAGGAGGCCTATCAGAACCTGCTGATCGCCGACTTCATCGTCGAGAATCAATTGATCTATGCGGCGGGCTACGAGGCCGATTCGCCCGAGAACGACTTGAAAATATTCGTCTTCGATGCCGCGGATTTCTCCGCCGTGTCGCTCGTCGGAACGTATTCCAACGAGAGCCTGGCGGCCAACCCGCAAAGCGCGGGGCTCGACATGCTGAAGGTCGGCGACTTCCTCTACGTGGCCTCTCCGGGTAACGGGCTTTTCGTTATCGACGTTTCGGATCCCGCCGCGCCGGACGGCTCTTTGCTGTTCGAAGGAAGCCGCTTCACGGCGCTCGCCGCCGGAGACGGCTCCACGATGTACATCGGCTACTCCGACGAGAGCGGTTCCGCGACAGGGATTCATGTCGCCGATATCAGCGATCCTGCGAACCCCGAGATCGTGAAGACGATCGGTAGCGCGCCGGCGTTCGATATGCTCTACGAAGAGGGCATTTTGTACGTCTACGGCCCCGGCATCGCCGTGCTCGACGCCTCGTCGGCCGCCGACCTTTTGCCCATGGGCAATATTTCGTTTCCTACCGTCAGCGACAGGAATATCGCCTACAGCAACGGCTTCATTTACGCCCCTATCAGCGATACCGCCGCGGACCTCCAGGGAATGACGATCGTCGACGTGCGCGACCCGCAAACCCGCAGCGTATCGACGACGTAGCGGGCATGGGCTTCATCACGGAGATCGCCGTTCACGAGCAGACGCTTTATGCCACGGCTTCTACCGGCTCCGGCTCCGATTTCAGCTACATGCTCGTTTCCTTCGAAATCGGCACCGACGGCAAGCTGCAGGTGATCGATTCTCGATCTTCGCCGGTCGCGTTCCATCTGCAATACGAAGACGGCAGAGTGTATTTGGCCAGCAGCCTCCAGCTCACCGCATACGACGCAGACGCGCTGAACAACAAGACGGACCATTTGGCCTTCGTCGCCACCGACAAGTCCGCGAATCTCGTCGAGGTCGTCGACGGCGTCGCCTATGTGGCCAACGACACCGAATTGCTGGCGATCGATGTCGCCGATCCTGCCGGCGCGCCGGCGATCCTCGACGGCGTGGACGTGATCGACTGGATCAACGACATGCAGATCGTCGACGGCTACGCGTACCTGGCGAACGCGACCGAAGGCATCAAGATCGTCGATATCAGCGACCCCGCGGATCTCCGGATCGTCGGCAGCAATGCCGAGCTGATTCGTTTGGAGGTGGACGGACAAGAAGTTGTCCGAGAAATGGTGGCGATAGCCGTGCAGGATTCGACGGCCTACACGGTCATAGGCGGGTTCCCCGACGTGACGATCGGCGTATTCGATGTCGCCGATCAAACGGCGCCGAGCGTCGTGCACGACGCGCCCTATCCTTTCCCGCTTGAAGACATCGCCATCAATGGCACCACGCTCTATGGAGTGGCTACGGGGCCGGAAAGCCGGGCCTTCTACACGATCGCCGCCGAAAACGGGCCGGAACACTTGGCGACCATGGACCTGCTCGCGAGGGCCTTGGAGCTCGAGGGGAGCTACGTCTACACGACGTCGGACACGGCGGGCTTATCGATATTGAACGTCGCGGACGCGAGAGACCCGGTCTTGTTCGGCGGTACCCTGAGCCTCGGTATCGGCAACGCCGTTTCGGTGGCGGGCGATGTCGCATACGTCGCCAACGAATTCGGCATGGTCGAGGTGTACGACATTCTCGACAAGACGCACCCTACGCTGGTGGGACAGTACCCGATCAGCGGCGTCGTCAAAGATGTCTTCGCGACCGACGAATACGTCTATGCAGTGAACGGGTTCGGGCTGGTCATAGAGCCGGCGGTCCATCTGCACAGCGCGCTTCAATAGCTTCGCATCCAGCATCTTACGCGCGGCTCGCCGCCAGGCGGGACGCGCCGAGCCTCGGCCACTTCGTTTATGATCTGGAGGAGCACATCCGGATTCGGGAGGATACGACCATGGCTCGTTTACCACGCATGAAGACGCTCGCGCTGCTCCCGCTGTTGCTCGTTGCCGTCGGCGCCCAGGCCGCGCGCTACCCGGAAGGCTATGCCGACGACCGCGCCGCCATCGTCGACCTGCAGGCTCGCTACGTGATGGCCATGGATTATTTCGACGCCGACGGCTACGCCGCCGTGTTCGCGGAAGACGGCGTGCTCGACTGGGCCCGCGGCATCGTGGAAGGCCGGGAGGCCATCCGCGAGTTCATGGCGAACGGCACCTACGATCTCACCCGCGGCGCCGCCGAAGCGAAGACACCCGACGGGCGGAACTGGCCTTCCACCGTGCGCCACCTCATCACGAACCAGGTCATCGACGTCGACGGCGACACCGCCAGGGCGGTGACGTACTGGATACAGTTCAACAACAACGCAGACCGCCGGAAGGTGGAGTGGATGCTGTTCGGCTCCTGGTACGACGAATTCGTGAAGATCGACGGCGAGTGGTTCTTCAGCCTCCACAGGATTCACAACGAGGGCAATCCGAGAACCTTCACGGCCGGGCAAGACAACCCCGTGAGGCAACTCGACGAGTGACGGGCGTGCCGAGCTTGTGCGAGCGTCGGCAAACGGGGTAAAACCGGCTGCAGCCGTTCGAATAACGGGAGGAGAATCGCCATGTCGAGTCGTTCATCGGCATCCAAGGTAGCCGGCGCGGCCGTGCGCGCTTTCGCGGCCGCAGCGGCCCTGTCACTGTCGAGTGCGCCGGCGCCGGCACAGCAGGTGACGATGGAGACGCTCCTGGACCGCATCCAGATCGAGGATCTCCTCACGCGCTACTACTACGATCTCGCGCAGGGCGAGAGCCACGCCCTCTCCGAATACTTCACCGAGGATGCGCTGCTCGACGTCGACGGCACGATCGCGAGAGGCCGTGAAGAGATTGCCGCGCTGTACGAGCGGCCCGACTCGGACGAGGACAGCGCGAGCGACGAGCCGCGCCCGCACAACCACATGCTCCTCACGAACCCGGTCATCGAAGTGCATGGCGATATCGCCATTGCCCACGTGATCTGGACGGGTGTCATGAACGAGGGCGTCGGGAAGCCGCCCCGGCTCTACGAGCAAGGCCGTGAGGACACCGAGCTCGTCAAGCGCGACGGCAAGTGGCTCATCAGCCGCCGCTACATCAGCTCGGACAGCGGCTTGCCGGACCGTTTCGACGCCACCTACAAGCCGCGCGACAACCCGCTGGGCGACCGATAGCCGGCCGGCGGTCCTCTCCTCTGGGAGGACCGCGCGATCGACAGCCCGCTCGCAGTCCTCTTGAAAGGAAGGTAGCCATGCCGCAGCCGCTCGACCCGATGCAAAACTACCTGCTGCTCGAAACGGACGGCACGGCCGTGACGCTGCCGGGCGGCGAGACGTTCTGGAAGCAGTTGATGTCCGGCCGCCCCACCGATCCGGGCGTGCAGCGCCTCATGAATGCCGTCCACGGACGGCTGCTCTCGCTGTTGTCGATGGACACGACCTGGACGAGCTGGGAGATGCATCCCGCGGGCGACGAGATTCTGTTTCTGGTCAGCGGCGAGCTCACGCTCGTGCTCGACGAAGACGGCAACGAGCGCTGCGTCGAGCTCACGGCCGGCAAGCTCGCGATCGTGCCGAAAGGCGTGTGGCATACCGCGCGCCTGAGCAAGCCGTGCGTGCTGCTTGCGCTGACCGACGGGCTCGGCACGCAGCACCGGCCGCTCGCCGCAGGCTGATCGCGCGATCCCTCTGTAAGCGGATACGCCGGCAAATCAAGTGGATAGGCCGGCGGCGCGCCTTCCGGCACGCGCTTTGCAAGACTGCGTGCCGAGGTACGCGCCATGGAACGCAAGCACGCGGTCGGCATTCCGCTCGAGCGTCTGGCCGGCTGGGATCCCGAGAGCGAGGAGCAGCTGCGCTGCACGCAGAACGGCGCGTTCGAGCAGGTGCTCGGAGAGGTCGTCGCAGCGATCGAGCGGGCCGGCGTCCAGTACGTGCTGATGGGCGGCATCGCGTCGACCGGGCTCGGCAGACCGCGCTGGACGCACGACATCGACGTCTTCGTGCGTCCCGCCGGCGCCGATGCCGCGCTCGATGCCCTCGCGCAGGCGGGCTTCGAGACCGAACGCACCGATCCTACGTGGTTGTTCAAGGGTTTCAAGCACGGCGTGCTCGTGGACGTGATCTTTCGCTCGACCGGGGGCTTTTACCTCGACGACGAAATGATCGCGCGGTCGGTCGAGCGCGAGTTCCTCGGGCATCGCGTGCGGCTGATCTCACCCGAGGATCTGCTGGTCATCAAGGCGGCCGTGCACGACGAGCAGGGACCGCGGCACTGGCACGACGCGCTCGGCGTCATCGGCGTGAGCCGTCTCGACTGGGACTATCTCCTCCGGCGCGCCCGAAAGGCGCCGCGCCGCGTGCTGAGCCTCTTGGTGTACGCGCACTCGCTGGACATGAACGTCCCGAACCAGATCGTGCGCGAGCTGTACCGAGAGATTTATGAAAGCTGAGGGCGACAGGAGCCGCGCACGATGGAAGCGAAGCACCTGGTAGGCCGCATCCGCGAGGCGTTGGCGACCGACCCGCGGACCAACGTGCTGGACGTCACGATCAAGGTCGCGGGCGGCAAGGCCTTCATCATCGGCGAGGTGACGTCGGACGAGCGCAAGCAGGCGGCGCGGAAAGTCGTCACCGAGGTGCTGCCCCCGGATATCGAGCTGGTCGACGAGCTATGGATCGCGAAGTACGACGAACCGGGAAGACCGGAGACGCTGGGCTAGTGCGGATCGCCGCCGTCGGCGACGTGCACGTCGGCCTCGACATGCGCGGCGAGCTGCGCCGCTCGTTCTCCGCGCTCGGCCGGCATGCCGACGTGCTGCTGCTCGCCGGCGACCTGACGCAGCACGGCTCCCGAGAGGAAGGGAGGCTGGTGGCCGAAGAGGTGGCGGAGGTCGGCATACCCACGGTCGCCGTGCTGGGCAATCACGACTACCACCAGGATGCGCAGGACGCCATTCGTGCGGACCTGGAAGCGGTGGGGGTGACCGTCCTCGAGGGCGAGAGCGTCGTGCTCGAGCTCGCGGGGCACCGCGTCGGCATCGCCGGGGTGAAAGGCTTCGGCGGCGGTTTCGCCGGCGCCTGCGGCTCGGAGTTCGGCGAGCTCGAGATGAAGGCGTTCATCCGCCACACCAAGGACAAGGCCCGCCAGCTGCTGCACTGTCTGAAGGCGATTCAGTGCGACGTCCGCGTGGCGTTGACGCATTACGCGCCGACCAAGGACACCCTGCTCGGCGAGAAGCTCGAAATCTACCCGTTCCTCGGTTCCCACCTGCTCGGCGAGGCCGTCGACGAGGGCAAATGCGATCTCGCCCTGCACGGCCACGCCCATCACGGCTCGGAGCGCGGCATCACGCCGGGCGGCGTGCCGGTCCGCAACGTCGCGAAGCCGCTGATCCGCAGCGCCTATCAGCTCTACGCGGTGCGCACGCACGAAGATCGGGAGGCCGCCTCGGCGCGGGCTTCGGTCAGCGATGACGAGCTGACGTCCACTCCCGTCTAGTGTAGCGTCCCCCAACTCGCGATCTCGGTTGTAAACTGCTCGCGAAGCCGGCCTATCGGGGTTAGGATCATCCGCGAACGGAGATGAAAGCAGAGCCACACGCGTCGAGCGACGAGCTCATGACGGGCGAGGCCTACCTCGCGAGCCTTCGCGATGCGCGAGAGGTCTATCTCTATGGCGAGCGCGTCGACGACGTCGCCGCGCATCCGGCGTTCCGCAACTCCGCGCGCTCGCTCGCGCGGCTTTACGACGCGCTGCACGACCCGGCCGAGCGCGAGCGGCTGACGACGGTCGACCGCTTCGGCATCCGCACGCACCGCTTCTTCACGCCGAGCTACTCCGCGGAGGAGCTGCTCGCGGCGCGCGAAGCGATCGCCGCGTGGTCGCGCCTCACCTACGGCTTCATGGGCCGCACGCCCGACTACAAGGCCTCCTTCATGGCGACGCTCGGCGCGAATCCCGAGTTCTACGCGCCGTTCGACGAGAACGCGCGGCGGTGGTATCGCCGCTACGCCTCGCAGGGTCTCTTCCTGAACCACGTGCTCGTCAATCCTCCGGTCGACCGCAACAAGCCCGTGCACGAGGTCGCCGACGTGTATTTGCACGTGGTCAGGGAGACGGATGCGGGCGCGATCGTGAGCGGCGCCAAGATGCTCGCCACCGGCTCCGCGCTGACGCATGCGACGTTCGTCGCGCAGAACAGCTCCGTGACGCTCGAGGCGGGCAAGGCGGAGGACTACGCGCTCGTCTTCATCGCACCGCTCGACACGCCCGGCACGCGGCTGCTGTGCCGCGCCTCCTACGAGCAGAACGCGCACAGCCCGTTCGATCATCCGCTCTCGAGCCGCTTCGACGAGAACGACGCGGTGCTGATCTTCGACGAGGCGCTGATCCCCTGGGAGAATTTTCTCGTTTACCGCGACGTCGAGCGCGCCAACGCGTTTTATCCGGCGTCCGGGTTCTTCAACCGCTACAACCTCCAGGCGGGCACCCGGCTCGCCGTGAAGCTCGAGTTCATGACGGGGCTCCTCGCACGCGGCCTCGAGATGAACGGCACGGACCAGTTCCGCGGCGTGCAGGCCGCGCTCGGCGAGGTCGTCGCGTGGCGGACGATGCTCTGGGCGATGACGACCGCGATGTGCACGGAGCCGCAGGAGGGCCCCGGCGGCTCCGCGATCCCGCGCGCGGACTATGCCGCGACGATGCGCGTCTTCTCGACCTCGGCGTGGCCGGCCGTGAAGGCGATTTTCGAGAACGTGCTGGGCGGCGCGCCGCTCGTCACGCCGTCGGGGTGCGAGGATCTCCTCGACCCGTCGCTGCGGCCGCTGATCGACCGCTACTACCGCGGCACCGGGGCCTCCGCGCTCGATCGCGTGAAGCTGTTCAAGCTCGTATGGGACGCGATCGGCACGGAGTTCGGCGGGCGCCACGAGCTCTACGAGCGGAACTACGCCGGCAACCACGAGCAAGTGCGAATGGACGCGCTGAAGTTCGCGCGCCGCACCGGCGCGCTCGACCGATGCATCGAGCTCGTCGACCGGTGCCTCGCCGACTACGATCTCGACGGCTGGAGCGCGGACACCTGGCGCACGTGATTCGGCCTGCGCGCTCGGCGAGCACCGCCGGGCGTCGGCCGCCGCGGCACCCCCGCTCCACACCTCTCGGCCGCGCTCAGCGGCCGAAGAGATCGAGGGCGGCCTCGAGGACCGATGCGCCGCCGAAAATGTAGATCGCGCAGACGAGTCCCTCGCCGATCGAGATGCCGAGCAACGTCTTCCACAGCGAGATGCGCAAGACGCTGCAGACGTAGACGATCAGGTCCGACGGCGTGAACGGCGCGGCGCCCCACAGGCCGATCACCGGCAGCTCGCGCTTCTCGAGCAACCCGGCCAGGCGCTCGACCTGCTCCGGATAATGGTTCCTTGCAAATCGATCCGAGCCGACGATGCGGGCCATCCCGTAAACGATCGCGGAGGAGGTACCCACCGCCGCTTGGTTCACGAGGAACAGCGGGAGCGGCGGAAAGACCAGCACGCCGGCCAGCAAGATCGGCGTCAGCGGAATGAACGTGAAGCCGCGCAGCGTGGCGATGACGAAGTAGACGAGCAGCCCGGTCTCGAGATTTCCGGCGAAGAGCTCGCGGAGCCGACGCGGGTCGAAGAGCTCGGGCGCGAAGAGGTAGAAGGACAGGCACACGGCGACGAAGGCTGCCCACGTGCAAACGCCGTAAACATTGGCACTTCCCGGCTTCGCCCTCTTTGCATCGACTCGCTCCGCGTCCATTCAATGGTCTCGTCACCCTCGAGCAGCGCGGCATTGTAACCGTGATCGCGCATCGATCACTCCCCGGCCCCGGCTCGGTCCCTCGTCAGGTACGCCGCGAGCGCCTCGAGATCCTCGTCGCTGACCTCGGTCGGGCGGAAGAACGGCATCGAGCGCAGGCCGTCGCGCACGACGGCTTCGATGTACTCCGGCGTGAGATCCGTGCGCCTCTCGAGCGCGGCGGGCAGCGCATCGCCGTAGCGGTCGCGCAGCGCCTGCGTCCCGGGCATCGACGGCAGGAATCGCGGGCCGAAGGTCTCCTCGGGAATCTCTCCGTGGCATGCGGCGCACCGCTGGTCGAAGACTTCCCGGCCGCGGCGCTCGAGCGGATCGCTCGGCGCCCCGTCGCGCTCGGCCGGCAGCGGCGACCAGGCGGAGTCGGCCGACGAAGCGGGGTCCGCCGAGACGGCCGTCACGCCGAGCCGCCCGAGGAACCCGATCGCGGCGATCGCGAGCAACGGGCGGCGCGCGCTCATGCGCGGTTCCCCCGCAGATGCCGCGGCCATATGCCGTAGCGGCCGGCCGAGAGAATGCCGTTCGGGTCGAGCGCATCCTTCAGCGTCTCGTTGAACCGCATCAGCGCGTTGTTGTTGTACGAATAGGTCGCCATCAGCTGGTCCATGAACGCGGCATGGGCGCGGTAGACGCCCCACCCGCGCTCGCCGGAGATCCGGATCAAGCGTGCGTAGAACTCCCGAGCCCGGGCGTTCTCTTCCTTGTCCGATGTCAAGCTGATGCCCTGGAACATGATGAACGCGCGCGTGTGGTAGCTCATCGCGAAGCCGAGCGACAGCGGGATGCCGGCGTCGCGGTACTCGCGCAGGTACACCTTGTGTGCCTCGAGCAGGGCTTCACCCGAGTGCGGCAGCATCGGCGAGGTATCGAGATGCCCGGTGCTGCCCTGCTGGCTCGAGAAAACGCTCAAGCTCGGCACACCGAAGGAGCCGGGATCGCCGAGGCGGCGGATCTGATCGTCCGTGAGCGGAAAGCGGATCACGTCGCCGTCGTCGAGCTCGATACCTTCGATGGCACGCAACCGTTCCTTCACGTATGCCCATTGCGCCTGAATCACGCTGAGCGGACCGTAGAACCGCAGCTCCGTTTGCCAGAAATGCGTTCCGAGCGAGGCCGCGTAGTCGTCCCACTCGGCGGCCGAGCCGCCGTTCGGGCGGTCGAGCAGCGCCGACTTCCTCTCGTCCATCGGGCCCGTGAACACGGGGCTGTTCAGCGAGAACAGGCAATTCACGATCCCCGAGTACTGAAGGTGCGCGAGGGTCCGCACGAGCGGAATGACGTCATCGTGGCGCCGAGCGCGGATCGATCCCGTCATCGAAGCTTCGGGCTCGGGCATGAGCCAAAAGCCCATCTTCGTGACGATGCCGTAGTTCGACTGCGCGAACAGCCCGTCGGCGAGCGGGCCGGCGCCGTACGGAAACGCCTGCCAGTTCGGGCCCGCGTTCGGCAGCGCGCCCATCCCCGTGCGCAGCACGTCGCCGTTCGCGAGCACGACCTCCATGCCGCAGTGCGCGCCGAAGTGGTCGCGGTACGGCAGCGGCGTGCGCCCGGCGCCGCGGTCGAGGGCATTGCCGATCGGGCTGCCCCACCCCGGGTCCGGGCAGTCGATCCAGAGCTTCATGCCGCGCTCGCGGATGTAGCGGTAGAGATCGAAGTAGCTCACGCCCGGCTCGACGAGCGCATAGGCGAGATCCTCGTTGACCTCGATGATCCGGTTCATGCGCTTCAAGTCGAGCACGACGCTGCCCGAGTACACCGGCGCGGAGCCGCCGTAAGCGAGATTGCGGCCGGTCGAGATCGTGTAGAGCGGAATCGAGTAGCGATTCGCGATGCGCACGATCTTCTGCACCTGCTCGACGGTCGTCGGTGCGACCGCGGCCGACGCGTATTTCTCCTCTTCCTCGCCGCGCAGCGGAGAATACGCGTCGCGGTAGGTGTCCATCGTCTCTTCGTCCGTGAACACCCACTCCGTGCCGACCACGTCGGCGAACTCCGAGATCGCGGCTTCGAAATCGGCCGCGCTGACTCCCGGCGGTGTGGCCATCGCTCGTTCCCCCCTACTCCTCGCCGCGGAGCACGGTTGCGCCGCTCGGCGATGCTCGGATGCTATAAGGGGGCCGGTGCCGCCTCAAGCGCACAGGCGTCGATCGAGAACTCGAGCGTGCCGGCGCGTCGTAACCCGCTGTTCCCTTGCGCATTGCGTTCTCCCGATCCTGCTCCGCAACATGCCGCTGTGGGGCGGCCGCAGTTGGCGCATCATTACTCGGACAGGCTCCCGGGTATCATCACGGCCATGCAAGCCGCCGAACGCGAGCTCTCGCCGATCGCCGATTCGACGTTCAAGGCGCGTGCGCTCCTCTTGGGCGAGCGGCTGGATCTCCGCGCGTGGAAGGCCGTGGACGCTCTGACGACCAATCCGCTGACCGTGAAGGTCCGAGGAGGCGGCGTCGCCACGCTGTACCGCCACGGGGTCGTCGTGCTGTTCGGCGTTCACGGCGCGGAGGAGGCGGCGTTCCTCGCGCAGCTCGAGCCGTTCGTGATCCATCCTTACCCGCAGCCGGAGATCGAGGAGCTCGATGCGCGCATCGAGGGCGCGGAGCGGGAAGGCCTCGCCGGCGGCGTCGTGCTGCTGGCCGACGCCGGAGTCGAGCGCCTGCAAGTGCTCGCGGACGTGCTGAGCAAGAGCGTCTTGCTTTCGCTCTACGAGCGAAAGGTGGCCGGCGAGTTCGACCGCATCGAGCCCCTCGCCGCCGAGCTCGGCAGCTCCGGCCGTATCCCCCGGCACAGCAAGGAGCTGCTGAAGATGATCGGCTCGATGGTGCTCGTCGAGCAGCGGATGGTCGGCCGCGCGGAGATCGCGGACAAGCCCGAGATCCTGTGGGACAACCCGTCCCTGGAAGCGCTGTTCGTGAAGGTCGAGGACGAGTTCGAGATTTCGGCGCGGCATGCGGCGCTCGAGCGGAAGCTGAACCTGATCGCCCAAACGGCGCAGACCGTGATGCAGCTCCTCTCGAGCAAGCATTCGCTGCGGGTCGAGTGGTACATCGTGATTCTGATCCTCGTCGAGATCGTGCTGACGCTGTACCAGCTGTTCCTGCGTTGAGCCCGGGGCGGGGCCTCGCTCTTCCGCCCCCCGAGCCCCGCTCCCATTGCCCGGCGCGACCGGTTACCCTTAATGGGCCCGAAGTTGTAGAGTGCATCGTGCCGAACCCCGGGGGAACCAGAGTAATGCCGCCAAAGCTACGCGCGATCTGCAAAGCCGTCCCTTCCGCCGCCGCCATCCTGGCCTGCGCCGCCGCCTCGGCCGCGGAGCCCGAGCATCCCGACTTCACCGGCCTCTGGACGGCTTACCGGGAGCCGGGCCAGCAGCGCACGTCCGGGTTCGGCGGCCCGCGGGCCGATCTGCCGCTCACGGAGGAGGGCCGGCGCCGAATCGAGGAATACCAGAAGCTTCTCGGCCCCGAGAGGGCGAACCCGGCCGCCTACTGTGTCGACTACGGCGTGCCGACGATGATGGAGCTGCCCGGCGGCTATCCGATCGAATTCATCCAAAAACCCGATCAGCTCACGATCATCTACGAGGTCGAGAACGAAACGCGCCGAATCTACATCGGCGACCGGCAGCTGCCGCCGGATCGGCGAATCCCGAGCCGCGCCGGGTACTCGCAGGGGCACTGGGAAGGCGACGTGCTCGTCGTCGAGACCACGGACTTGCTCGATGGCCAAGATCAGGCCGCGCATCCGCACAGCGACCAGGCCACGATCCACGAGCGCTTCTCGCTCGGAACGGACGCGAACGGCACGAAGATCATCACGTACGAGGCCGCGATCGTCGATCCTATCTACTACACGGAGCCGGTCAGGATCGAACGCAAGTATCAGCCGCTCGAGGACGGCTTCATCCTCCCGTACCGCTGCCCGGACGAGTTCTGGTACGAGCTGATCGAGATGCGGCGCGAGCAATTGCGAGCGGGCGAGCCGGTCGACGCCCGGATGAGCGACGTCTATGAAGCCCGCGAAGCGAAGGAATGACCCGGTATTTCTGCGGCGCACGATCGGATCGCGCGCATAAAACGAGGAGACTCCCATGTTGTCGGCAGCCATGAGAACAATCGTCGTTGCAGTCAGCGCTCCCGCGCTCTTGCTTTGGGCCGTCGCCGCGGCCGCGCATCACTCCGCGGCGCAGTTCGACTTCAGCAAGCGGGTGACGATCGAAGGCGTGGTCAAGGAATTCAACGTCAGGAATCCGCACACGTCGGCCATCGTCGAGGTCACCGACGAGAAAGGCACTCGCGACGTGGAATACGAAGGCCACAGCGCAAGCCACTTCTATCGTGCGGGCTACACGCGCGACATGGTGAAGGCCGGCGACAAGATCGCGATTCTGATCGCGCCGCGCGGCGACGGTAAGGACGGCGGCTTCATCCAGGCGTTCACCGTGAACGGACGCACCGTGGGCTTCGGCGGGCTGTCGCCCGAAACGGGCGAGCGCGTCGACGGCGCGTCGGGCGCCGGCGCCGCTTCGAAGTCCGGCGACTGATCTCCGCGAGCACACGCTAGAACCGGCTCGATCGTCCGGTTCCTAGTCTTCGCGGCGCGCGCGAAGCTTTCACGCCGCATCGCGCGCGCCGCGCTTCTCTCATCCCGCCTCTCCGTCTCGCTCTCGCGACAGTTGGAACGTTCTCTCGTCGACTGCTACAACGTGATCGACGGCTCGTTCAGCGACTGCTAAAGGCAAACCGATCGCGAGGTCGGGACGCAAAGCCTCCGGTCTTTTGGGGAAGACAGCGGGGCTGCCGGTCGAGCAGAAGGCTTCGGCCTCATCCGATCGCGCCCGGGCACCGCCCGGTGCAGGCTTTGCGACTCCCACTGCCGGCCCTCTTCGTTCCGGTTTGCCGACAACGAAAAAGGAGATACCGGCATGAACCTGGGAAGGTCCTTTCTGCGCTTCGCCGCCCCTCTTTTTCTCGCGGCAACCCTCTCGAGCTGCGGCTCGGATGAAGACGACTCGTCGGCCTCGATCGGGCCGGAAACGGAGATCGAGACGGCACTGAGCGGCAGCGTCGGCGACGGGCCGATCGTCGACGCCGAGCTTACCGTGATGTCTCGAAGCGGCGCGACGCTCGAGAACGCGGTCAGCGACCAGAACGCCGGCTACAACATCCGGCTCAAGGCGAAAGGCAAGCACTACCCGCTCGTCGTCGAAGCGCGCGGCGGCACCGATCTCGTCACGAACCGCGCGCCCGACTTCGTGCTCTACACCGCCTCGGCGAGCCCGGGCAGGAAGTCGGTCGCGAACCTCAATCCGTTCAGCACCCTCGCGGTAGCGACGGCGCAGCGGATGAGCGACGGTCTCAGCGAGTCGACGCTGTCCATCGCCCTCGAAACGGTCGTCGCGGAGCTCGATACCGGCCTTCGGCCGCTCTCGGTGTTCAACCCGATGAAGACGCCCGTCGACGACGACGATCTCGCGATGATCGTGAAGGCGTCGGAGACTCTCGCCGAGATCCTGCGCCGCACGCAGACCATCGCGCTCGCGGCCGATCCCGAGCTCACGGTCGACGGCGTCGTCGCGGCGCTCGCGGCGGATCTCGTCGACGGCGCGCTCGACGGCGAAGGCGCGGACGGCAGCAGCCCGCAGATCGCGGCGACCGCGATGGTCGCGAGCGCTCAGGTCATGATCGAAGCGATGACGAACGAGCTTCGCGTCGACGGTCGAGTCGTGACGCCGGTGCTCGACGACGTCGTCGCCCGGCTCGCGTCCGGCGACGCTCCGGAGCTCACGGACGCACAGCCCGTGACCGCGCCGATGATCGCGCACGCGCGGACGGGCGTCGCCGCCGCGCGTGCCGTGGCGGACTCCGCGTCGCTCGAGACGCTCGCCTCCGCGCTCGACGCGCTCGACGCCGGCACGCCGGCGAGCGAAGCAGCCGACGTGTTGCCCGAAGACGCGCCCGCCGCGCTCGATCCCGCGCTTGCCGCGATGGCGAGCGCCTCGGACACGACGACGGCCGCGGCGATTGCCGCGTGGGCGTCGCAGGACGGGGGCTCGTCGGAAGACGACGGCTCGTCGGACGACGGCTCGTCGGACGACGGCTCGCAGGACGACGGCTCGGCGGATGACGGCTCGACGGACGACGGCTCGCAGGACGACGGCTCGTCGGATGACGGCTCGAACCCCGACCCCGAGACGAATACGCCGCCGGTCATCTCGGGCGCGCCGGCCACGTCCGTCGTCATCGGCTCGTCCTATCGGTTCGAGCCGAGCGCGAGCGACGACGACGGCGACTCGCTGACGTTCGAGATCCAAAACCTTCCGGAGTGGGCCGAGTTCGACACGGCCACCGGCGCGTTGACCGGCACGCCCGACGACGGGCACGTCGGCACGTATTCGGACATCGTGATCAGCGTGAGCGACGGCGAGGCGACGGCCGAGCTCGAACCGTTCGCGATCAGCGTCGAAGCGGTTGCGAACGGCGCGGCGACGTTGAGCTGGACCGCGCCGACGGAGCGGACGGACGGCAGTCCGCTGACCGACCTGGCCGGCTATCGCGTGTATTGGGGGACCGAGTCCGGGAACTACACGGAGTCGGTGGAGGTCATGAGTCCCGGCGTCACGACGCACGTCGTCGAGAACCTGGGCCCGGGCACGTACTATTTCGTGATGACCGCTGTCGACTCGAACGGCCTCGAAAGCGAGTACTCGAACGAGGCGTCGAAGACGATCGAGTGACGCCAATGGCGGCGTCCCGGCAAGTGCCTATACATGGTGCTTGCCGGGACGCTCGCGCACGCCAGCCCAGCGCTCACTCCGTTTGCGCTGCGGACCCCGGCCAGGGACGCGCGCGAGGTAACCAACACACGGCGTTCCCGGCAGCATCATGTATCGGTGTTTGCGGGAGACGATCCTCGCCCGCCGCGTCACCCGGCCAACATCAGCAAAGGAAGCACCAGCAGCAGCACCGCAAAGGCGATGCCGAGCAGCACCACGGCTGCTCGCAACGGACTCTCGCGCACCGCGGCCCACACCGTCCCGACCTTGCCTTCGCGCAGCGCCGCACGGTGCTCGGCACGCGCCTTCGACCAGCGTTCGTGGTGGTACTCGATCAGCACCCGCTCGGCCTCCGCGAAGTCCTCTCGACGGCGGATCCAGATGCCGCCGCCCGAGACGCCCCAGAAGCTCGGCTCGGTTTCGTAATACGGGATCTGCCGCGCCTCGAGCAGCGCGCGAATCTCGTCCGCCTCGTCGTCGGGGACGTTGCGCAGATTCATCAGCAGCTTGGGCATGCCCGAGATGATAGCGGACGGCGTGAGGTACGCGCGCCGGGGCGCGCGCGGTAGACTCGACCTCTCGATCGCCGCCACGGAGGCGCGGGATGGAATCGATCAACGGCGACTTGAGCGTGATCGCCACGGCCGACACGCGCGCGATGGACTGGACGCCGAGCCCGAGTCGGACGGTCTGGCGCAAGCGCGTGCATCTCGTCGGCCCGCCCGAGTCCGGTCAGGTCACGTCGATCGTTCGCTACGAGCCCGGGGCGACCTTCCCGGCGCACGACCACCCGGAGGGCGAGGAGATTCTCGTTCTCGAGGGCGTGTTCTCGGACGAGCACGGGGACTGGCCGGCCGGCACGTTTCTGTTGAACCCGGAGGGTTTTCGGCACGCGCCGTTCTCGCGGGAGGGCTGCGTGCTGTTCGTGAAGCTCCGGCAGTTCCCGGGGCGCGACCGCGAGCACGTCGCGATCGACACCGGCGAGCTCGAGTGGCAGCCCGGAGCGAGCCCCGACGTCGACGTGAAGCTGCTTTACGCACAGCAGGGCTTCAGCGACTCGGTCCATCTCGAGCGCTGGCAGCACGGCGCGGCGCTCGGCCCGACGACCTATCCGCAGGGCGCCGAGATATTCGTCCTCGACGGGGACTTCGTCGACGAGACGGGCGAGCACGGCCGGTATGCGTGGCTGCGGCTGCCGGCCGGCGCCACGCACACGCCGTTCACGGCGACCGGCTGCACGCTCTATGTCAAGCGCGGCGGCCTCGCGTACCTCCGCGACGGCCGCGACGCGAGCAAGCGCGACGATTCGAGCGGCTGAGGCCGCCGCTTCACGCCACCGCCGTCGCTTCGATCTCGACGAGAAGCTCGGGCTGAGCGAGGCGCGTGATGCCGAGCAGCGTGCCGGAGGGCTTCACGGGCAACGACGCGAGACGCGCCGCGACCGTCTGCCGCGCGCCGGCGAAGGCCTCCATGTCCGTGACGTAGTAGTTCAACCGAACGACGTTCTCGAGCCCGAGGCCCGCGCGCGACAGCACCGTCTCCAGGTTGTCGAACGCGCGGTCGAGCTGCGCGGCCATGTCGCCGGGATGAAGCACGCGTCCTTCCGCGTCCACGGAAGTCTGACCGGCGCAAAAAAGCACGCGCCCCGCCCCCCGGACGTCGATCGCGTGCGAGAAATCGAACCGGTTCTGCCAGGTCCAAGGGTTGACCGCTTTCATGTCCATCGTGAAGCCCTCACCGCGGCTCGAGTGCCCGAGCCACTGATAACGTCGGGCCGACCGGGCGTCAACCGGCGCGAGGACGCCCGCGATCGCGGCGGCGTCTCGATCCGCGGCGCCCGCCGGAACGCATGCGTGCGCAAGCGACGACCGGCGAGCCTGCCGAGGCGGGCCGCCCGACACCCTTCCGCGATGCGGACGCCTCCGGTACGATCCGCGAGGTCTTCTCGCGTTCGGCCCTGTATGCACGCTGCAACGAAAGAAGTCGCCACGGTCGCCGTTCTTTGCTGCATCGCGTTGCTCGCCGGAGCGGCCACGGGCCAGGAAAGCGCGCCGGATGCAGCCCGCCGCGAGCCGCCGAGCACCGTCGACGACGAGGTCGTCGTGCGCGGGCGCAGCCGAGCGGAGCTCAGGCTGCAGATGCAGCTCGCCGAAGAGGCCGTGTACGCGCGCTTCAACGAGATCAACAGCAGCGACGAATTCGACATCCATTGCCTGCGGGAGCCGGTGACCGGCTCCCGAATCCTTCGCCGCGTCTGTCAGCCCGAGTTTTGGCGCAATGCGCAGGCCCGGGCAGCCGAAGAGACGGTTCGCGCGATGCAGGGTTCGCCGTCGACGCCGGTTGCCGCCGTTCTCGGCGAAGCGATGTACAAAGGCGAGCTTCTCGAGGACGAGATGCGGCGGCTGGCCCGAGAGGACGATCAGCTTTTGAAGGCGCTGCTTCGCCTCGCGAACCTCAAGATCGCGCTCGACGGGGGCCGCGTGCCTCGAGTCACGGCGGCACGCGTCAGCACGGCCGGAGACCACACGCTGCCTTACGGCGCGTCGCTGATGGCGGAGGTGCGCATCGAACGCGAGCCGTGGACGCACGAGCTCACCGAGCGCACGTTCACGATTGCACGGGTCTACGGCACGATCCGCGAGATCGCGGTCCACTGCGACGGGCACGAGGAGCAGCTTCAGTGGGAAGTCGGCGCGGAGTGGACGATTCCCGAGGACTGGGGCTCGTGCACGCTCGAGGTCGACGCCGAGCGGGGCACGACCTTCGCCTTGTACGAGTTCGAGTAGCCCGCCGCAGGAGCGTGAGCCTCGGCTCCGATCGACGAGCGTTCCGAATGGCCGCACGCGTCGCGGACGGCGTCAGCTCAGGTCCACGGCGAACTGCTTCAGCACGGCGAGCGGCACGATCTCGAGCGCACGCGCATGCGTGCTCTTCAACAGAACGCGAGGCGCCATGCCGTGCTCGTAGGCCTCGAGCCAGCGGGCGGCGCACAGGCACCAGCGGTCGCCGGGACGTAGGCCCGGGAAATCGAACTGGGGCATCGGGGTCGAAAGATCGTTGCCGCGGAAGCGGGAGAACTCGAGAAACTCCTTCGTCACCTCGACGCAGACGGTATGCGAGCCGATGTCCTGCGCGCCGGTGTTGCAGCACCCGTCGCGGAAGAAGCCGGTGCGCGGACGCTCGCTGCAGCTTTCGAGCGGCTCGCCGAATACGTTGACCGATTCGTCCATCATCCTCGGTCCTAACCATATCACGACGCGGTTACGCCCGGATGCGGCCCCCGGCGATGGGCGCGGCCGGCGGAGCCGCCGGGTTCTTCCGCCTCGGCCCCGTCCGGGTACGCAAAAATTGCAGAGACAGAACCAAAATCTTGGAAAGCCGCGGCGGCCGCCGAGGAGGGGCGGGCTTACCGGATGATTTCCGGCCTTGGGACGGGCTCATTACAGGCACATTACCCGGACCGAGAACGGAGGGGCGAGCTCGTGCGGCTCGCTGCAGCGTGGCATGCCGATTGCAAAAGCGAGCTTGCGAAAACAACAAAGGGGGTAACGACCATGACCCGGTTGTTCATCGGCGGTCACCGAGAGCTTCGTCGTCCCGTGAATCCGGTCGACGAATCACTGATGAGACGCATCGAGGAAGCGCGGCAGCGGCTGCGCATCGAGGGCAAAGAGGTCAAGGCGGTCAGGCGCGCACAGCGGCTCACGACCGTCCGCCGCTCGACGCCCGCACCGAGGCACGACGTCAGTTGACGCGCAGCGTCGCCGCCTACGGGGCGTTGCGTATTTCGATTCCCGACAGCGCGCCGGGCTCGGGCCGCAGCTCCGCGGTTCCGGCCGGTGCGCCGCTGACGAGAAGCATGTAGGCGACGAGGTCCGCGTACTCGCCGTCGGAAAGCGAGCGCGGATTGTTCTCGGGCATCGTCGTGCGGACGTACTCGAGCAACGCGGCGAGCGATCGTCCGTCCCACTTGCGCAAGAACTTCCGGCCCGCGATCGGCGGCGCCGGGAGCATGTCCGGGTCGTCGGGCGCGCCGTTCAAGCGCACGCCGTGACAGCGGCCGCACGGGCCCGGGTACACGTACTCGCCCCTCCTCGCCTGCGCCTCGGTGTAGACGCCGTCCCATATCGAGGCGCGAGCGCCGCGCTCGCGCCGGCGCTCCGCGGCATGGGCCTGCGCGGCCGGCTCGTCGGCTCCGGCGGGGCGCGCATCCATGCCGAGCGCCGCGGCCGCGGCGAGCCACGCGGCGGTCACGGCGCCGAGCCGCCTCGCGGTCGTCGGCAGGCGTGCCGCTCGCGGCGGAATCAGGGCCAGAGCTCCGCGTCGCTCGGCCCCGAATCCGCCTCGAGCTCCGCCCTGATCGTCGCGTCCGCCGTGGCCTCGGCGTCGCGGCGGAACGGAAAGTAGGCGCGGCTGGAGACGAAGAGCCGATAAGCGCCCTTCGGTACGTGCAGCTCCGCGACGCCGCGCTCGTCCGTCACCGCGCGGTACGGGTGAGCGACGACGCGGGCGCCCTTCACGGGTAACCCGCTCTGCCTGTCGACGGCGACGACGGTCAAGCGGCACTCTGGCGCCGGCACGACTCGGACGTTGAAGCCCGCACGCGCCTCGTCGTGTCCGCCGTCGTCTTCGCCGCCGCCCTCGACGGCCGGCGCGATCGCTTCCCAGGCGTGAAGCCCCTCGGCGTCGGGGCCGTGAGCTCGGCTTCGGCGTAATAGAGCGCGGTACCGAGCCACGGCTCGCTGCCGACCCTTCTCGAGGCGAGCACGCGGCCGTCGGCGTCGCGAATCCCGATCACCCACGTGTCCGGCTCGCACTCCGCGGCGCACTTCAGGCCGACCTTGACGTTGAACGTCGCGCCGCGCTCGATCGCGCTCGGCACGTCCCACACGACGAGAGTTCGACGATGGCTCTCTGCGGTCATTTTCGGGCCCTCCGCATCGATGATCCGGATCGCGAAGCTTCGAGCGCGCCGGCGCTTCCGCCGGCGCGCGCCGTCAGGCGGGCTCCTGCGCCGCGTTCGTGCCGGCGATGAATCCGTGCACGTGTCCCTTGCCGAGCCCGTGCTTGTTGAAGCCGCCGACCGCCTCGCCGCCCGCGTACAGGCCCGGGATCGGCTGCCCTTGCAAATCGATGACCTGCTGCTTGCCGTTGCAGCGCAAGCCGCCGTAAGAGTCGTGCCAGATGACCATGATCGAGAGCGCGTAGAACGGCGGCGTGTCGATGCGCTGCATCGGCGCATCGGCCTCGCGCTCGAAGTCGGGATCGGCGCCCGCGTCCACGTAGCCGTTCCACTTGGCCACGGTCTCGGCCAGATACTTCAGCGGCACGCGCTGGAACTCGTGGCCGGCTTCGATCTTCCGCGCGAGCTCCTCGATCGTGTCGGCCTTGAAGAAATAGCCGTTGTCCGCGACGTACGGATAGCGGAGCGTCCACTCGTTTCGATCGACCGCGGCCTGGTCGAAGATCGCCCAAAGCGGCCCCGAGTAATAGTGCGGCGGCTGCGAGCCCTCGTTCAGCGCGAGCGCCGCTTCGAGGCCGTGGTCGTAGCTGTACGTCTGCTGGAGCCACTCGTGCCGGCAGTTGCGCCAGTCCGTCGGCTTGTGCTCGATCCCGGCGTGCGGCGCGACGCCGCCGCCCGGATACTGGCCGCCGCCGGCTCTTCGCGGCAGGCGCACCTCGTTGAAGAAGCGCTTGCCGACCTGATTCACGGCGATCAGCTCCTCGAAGCCCGCGCTGCCGACGTTGAGCCCGGCGGAGCCGCGAAAGCCGAACGTCGGGTGTCCCGGCATCATGCCGGTGTACGCATCGCGCGTGCCGAGGCGCGTCGAGATGTGATAAGTGAGGCCGCAGAGATTTTGCTGCATCCCGGCGAGGTTCGCGCCGATCCTCAGCCCCGCGATCAGCGCGCTCGCGTCCTGGCTGTGCGGGCCGAGCAGCGCGAAGCCGCTCGTCGGGAACGCGGGCTCCCGCAGCGCCGGGTAGAACATGCTGCGCACTTCGGGATTCCCGGCATGCCCGCCGCTCGCGAGGATCACGGCCTTGCGCGCCCGGATGTGCACGACGTCGCGCCGCTCGTCGATGTTGCCGTTGCGCCAGTAGCTTTCGAGGCGCTCGCCGGTCTCCGGATGAAAGCGCGGCGAGTAGTGCGCGCGGATGCCGATCACCCTGCCCGCGAACGGCTGCTCGCGCACGAGCTCGGCGAAGCGGCGGTTCAACATGAACCGCACGCCCTTCTCGCGCGCGGAGAACTCGAGCGGGCGCGCGAGCGCGACGCCGTTGCTGACCGCGTTCGGGGCGACGAAGCGCGTCGCGTTGTTCATCTGCACCGGCGCAAACGGGCTCGTGCGCTCCGGATCGGCGAGCCCCGCATCTTCCTTCGTGATCGTGCCCGCCTTGATGTCCGTCTCGTCGCCGAGCATCAGGAAGCAGACGGCTCCCCTCGCGCGCGACATGCCGCCGCCCACGTGCGTGCCGTTGATCCGCCCGAAACGGACGTAGTTCTCCATCAGGAACTGGCGCGTCGCGGGACAGTTCTCCGCCCAGGCGCGGACGAGCTCGGGCTCGTTGTAGCGGTAGGGCGCCGCGCCCCGATGATCGACGATCGACCAGTCGGTGATGTCCTTGAACAAGAGCTCCACGTCGTCGTCGAGCTCTTCCGGCGCTTCCACCGGCGCCATCGTGACGAAGCCTTCCTTGTCGCTTTCGCCCTTCATGTCCCGGAGCTGAACCGGGTCGCCGCCGCCGAGGGAGACGAACGACCCGCTATGCAGCATCCGGCCGCCGACGTCGAAGTTCTGCTCGACGACGAGGACGCTCGCGCCGAGATCGCGCGCGCGGATCGCCGCCGTGAGCCCGGCGCACCCCGCGCCGGCGACGACCACGTCGAACTCGTAGTGCCACTCGATGCCGTCGACGCCCGAGGCGCGTTGCGCGGCGGCGCCGCCCGCTTCGAAGAGCGCGGCCGCGCCGAGGCCCGCGGCGCTTCCCGTGACGAACTCTCGCCGGCTCAGGCCCTTCTCGCGCGTGGGATCGGCTCGCCGCTCGTCTCGTTTCCGATCGGTCATGATATTCCCCCCGGAGCGACCTTCTCGCGACGTTAGCAGACAAAGGCCGCCGCGGGCACCCCCGATCGCGCACCGGAGCGCAACCCGCCGAGCGACGCGGCGAGCGTCGGGGCGGGCGTGCTAGCCGCGCCGCTCGAACGCGGCTCTGCTCGATTCGAGCAGCCGCCGCACCGTTGCGAGCGCGCGGGCGCGCGATCCGCCGGAGACGCGTTCGGCGAAGTTTCGGTTGTCGATCGCGAGCGTCGCGAAGCCGTGCACGATCGACCAAGCGAGCGCGATCTTGTCCGTGTCCAGGTCGGGCGGCGCGCCGGCTTCGCGGCTCACCCGATCGATGCACTCGACGAGCTGACCGAAGGCACCGGCGCCGGCCGCGGCCAACGACGCACGGTTCGAATCGAGCCGCTCGCTGCGGAACATGAGCTGGAAGCGGGCCGGATGCGCCAGCGCGTACTCGACGTAGCCGATCCCGCTCGCGACGAGCTGCTCGAAGGCGCCGGAGGCCGCCTCGGCGCGCCGCCGGCGCATCGACTCCGAAAGCTGCGCGAACGACTCGGCCGTGAATTCGGACAAGAGACCGCGCACGTCGCCGAAATGATGCGCGGGAGCACCGTGAGAGACGCCCGCCCGCCGGGCGACCTCGCGCAGCGTGAAGCCTTCGACGCCCGAGGATTCGAGCAGCGCCTCGGTGGCCCCGAGCAGCGCGCGGCGCAGGTCGCCGTGGTGGTAATGGCGCTTCGCGTTCTTCCGCGCCGGCGCCCGCTTCTTCGATTCGGCCATGAGTCCCCGATCCGGGCGGCAGGTTTCCGTTCCGAGCGGCGGCCCGCCCTCTCGTCCACCGCTCTAACTTGACATTGTCTAGTTTAGCGTCTACCGTGGCCTCTCACAAACTAGACATTGTCTACATGGAGAGGCCCGAGCATGTCATCCGTCTGCGAAACGCCGTTCTCCGCCGCCGACGCCGCGCCCCGCGTCGCCGACAGCCGTGTCGAAGCTCGTGCGCCGGTCGCGCGCCTGCGCGCGGCCGCACACTCGTTCCGCATCCTGCACCGGCGCCAGCCGGCGCTCGCGGCCGCGGCCGCGATCGCGCTGCTAGGCGCCGTCCCGTGCCTTCTTGCGATGCTCGTCGATGCGCGCACCGTCAACGGAGTGGATGTGTGGATCAAGCCGACGAAGTTCTTCGTGTCGCTGACCGTCTACTTCGCGACGCTCGCGTGGGCGTTCGGCTACCTGCCGCGCGCCGCGCAGCGCACCCTTGCCGGTAAGCTCGTGATCCGCGGCGCGATCGCGGCCGCGGTCTACGAGATGACCTGGATCGTGGCCGCCGCCGCGAACGGCACGACGTCGCACTTCAACACGTCGTCGCTGCTCTCACAGGCGGCGTACGCCGTCGGCGGTCTCGCCTCGCTCGTGCTGATCGGCGCGATTCTCGTGCAGGGCGTCATGATCGCGCGCCAGCGCGCCGTGCCGATCGCGCCGGCGCTGCGCTGGGGGATCGTCGCCGGCGCGGTGATCGCGTTCGGCGCGACGCTGATCACCGCCGGCTACATGTCGACGAGCGGCGCGCACTGGGTCGGCGGCGTGGCGTCCGACGCGCAGGGTCTGCCGCTGCTCGGCTGGTCGCGCACGGGCGGCGACCTTCGCGTCGCGCACTTCTTCGCGCTGCATGCGCAGCAGGCCATGCCCGCGCTCGGTCTGCTCGCCGTCGCGCTCGGCCGGCCGCGCGCGTGTGGCGCGGTCCTGCTCGGTGCGCTCGGCTGGGTGGCCCTCGTCGGCTACACGTTCGTGCAGGCGCTGCGCGGCGTGCCTTTCCTGGCGCTGTAGCCGAGACCTCGGCCGCGGCGCCGGCCGGAATCGCCGGCGCCGCGGCCGCAGCGTAGACTTGGTTTCTCTCGTCGCCGCAAGCATCCGATCATGCCGACTGTGCGAATACGAAGATACTCGAGCGCGTCGGCGTTTCTCGGCGCGGCGGAGCCCTGGCTGTTGCGCGCCGAGGCCGAGAACAACGTGGCGCTCGGCATCGCGCGGCGCGTCCGCGCCGAGGCGGACGACGCATCGAGCATCTACTGGGCGACGGTCGAGCGCAACGGCGACGTCGTCGGCTGCGCGTTTCGGACGCCGCCGCACCGCGTCAGAATCACCACGCTACCGCCGGACGCGGCTGCCTGCCTCGTCGAAGACGTGCACGAGGCTTGCGGCCGCGTTACGGGCGTCGGCGGTCCGGTCGCCGAGGCGGAGCGGTTCGCCGAAGAGTGGGCGCTTCGCTTCCGTGCGGAGTGGAGGGTGCGAATGCGCCTCAGGCTTCACGTCCTGACGCGCGTGATCTTCCCCGAGCATCCGCCCGACGGCGAGCTTCGCCCGGCGGCTGCCGAGGAATTGCCGCTCGTTCTCGAATGGACGCGCAATTTCGTGCGCGACGTCGACGTCCTCGAAGACCCGGAGAGGCTCGCGTTACGGCTTCTCGCGTCCGGCCGGCTCTATTTCTGGGACGACGGCGGACCGCGATGCATGGTGGCGGCGGCGCGCGATACGCCGAGCGGCGTGTGCGTCAACGCCGTGTACACGCCTCGCGAGGAGAGGCGGCGGGGCTATGCGACCGTCGCCGTGGCGGTGCTGAGCCGATTGCTGCTCGCCGACGGTTATCGCTTCTGCTGCCTCTACACCGACCTAAGCAATGCGACCTCCAACGCCATTTACCGCCGCATCGGCTACGAAGCGCGGCACGACGAGGTCGACATCGATTTCGGATGAGGTAGTCCGCCCGCGCCGCCTGCCTCGGCTAATCGAGATAGCGCGCGAAGAACGGCAGCACGTTCTCGCGGAAGCGCTGCGCGACGCGATTGCCGTGGTTGCCTTCGTAGATCTCGAACGTGTGCTCGATGCCGAGGCGCGTGAGCGCTTCGTCCAGCTGCTCGTTGCTCTCGCTGAGCCGGTCCTCGTTGCCGACGTCGAGCGCGATCGCGCGGTAGCCGTTCAAGCTCGTCACGTACTGATCGACGAGCACCAGCGGCGAGTTGGCTGCCCATTTGGCCTGCACGATCGGCTGCGGCTCGCCGTCCACGTACGGCCAGTCGAGATAGAGCGGCGGGTTTTGCGGGTTCGGCGCCCACGCAGCCGCCTGCGCGAGCAGGACGTTGCCGAAGCCGCCGCCGGAGGACGGAGTGCCGTCGGCCGTGCGCTCGAGCTGCGCCTGCACGGCCTCCTCGGACGGCGCGCGGTTCATCAGACAGCACGAGCTCATCGCATACAGCGCGCCGAAGACGCCCGGGTGCTTCATGCCGATCCGCATCGTGCCGTAGCCGCCCATCGAGTGCCCCGAAAGGCCCCGGCTCCCGGGGCTCGCGACCGTCCGGTAATGCTCGTCGACATACGCGACGAGATCCTTCGTGACGAACGATTCCCAATCCCCGGTGGTCGGCGAGCTCGAGTACATGCTGCCGTTGTAGCGCGTGTACGCGTCCGGCAGCACGACGATCATCTCGCGCGCACCGTCTGCGATCGCCGCGTCGAGCGACTCGGGCCAGCCGAGAAGATCGACGTACCTTTCGGCGCCGACGCCGTAGCCGTGCAGGAAATAGACGACCGGATAACGGCGCGCCGGCGACGACGCGTAGCTCGGCGGCAGATAGACGAACACCTCGCGGTTCGGATCGTCGCCTTCGAGGTTGCCTTCGAGCGAGGCGCCGTGCACGGTGATCCGCTCGAGCGTGCCCTTCGCCGGTGCAGTCGCCGCCGTCGGCGCGCTCAGCCCCTTCGAGCGGGTGTCCCAGTTCGGATTCGTGCAGAGCTCGCAGTTCTCGCCGACGAACATCGCGGCGGCCTCCGCGTCGCCCTTCAGCGTGTAGCGCAGCCAGCTCGACGCGACGTTCGCGAACTCGCCGCCGCCCGGGTGATCGACGGTCGCCGTGTGGCCGGCGTTGTGCCGGGCGCCGTAGAAGGCGGGCACGTGGTCGATCGCGTCGAAGGTCGCGGCCGAGGCTTCCATCATGAAGTCGCGCTCGTGGCCGTTCACGAGCAGCACCGGCCCGTGCAGAGCGGGAAGCGCGTCGGCCGTCGGAAACGCCGACGGCGGCGCGTCGGGGCGCGCGGCCTGAACGCCGGAGTTGAAGACGCCGATCGTGTCGACGCGGGGATCGGCGCCGAGGCTGATCGCGAGGAAGCCGCCGCAGGACTGGCCCATCACGGCCATGCGATCGGTGGCGATCTTGCCTTCGAGCGGCGACCCGTCACGCGCGTTCTCGGCTTCCGCCCAATCGAGCGCCGCGCGGAGGTCGTCGTCGGTGGCGCGCCGGCGCTCCGCGCCTTCCTCGGCGGCCGTGGCGATCACGAGGAAGCCGTGCGAGGCGATCGTCGTCAGATACCCGGAGTAGCGGCGGCTGTTGATCGCGCAGCCCCCGTTCCCCCACGCCATCACCGGCAGCGTGTCCTGCTCGGGAAACGCGTCGAGATCGGCGGGGCGGAAGACGACGTGGCCCGGCGAGCCGAAGGCCGGCTCCGAGACGACGTCGTAAGGCCCGGGCACCGCTTTCGGCGCACCCTCGAGGGGCAGGGCCGTGGCGATCATCTCGGGCGTGATGCCGGGCGGCTGAGCGCTCGCCGCGGCGGCAAACCCGAGGGACGCGACGCAACCAAGGATCAGCGACGTTCTAGGCATGACTGAAGCTCCCCCGCCTGGATCGATCCCGGCCCCATCATCGTCCAGCATCTCGGCCGGACGCAAGACTTGGCAGCTTCGCGCGGCGGCCGTGGATTCCGTCCCCTGTAGTACCATCGCCGCTCGGGCCGGCGAGCGGTCGGCCGTGGGAGGAACCATGAACGAGAACGTTCGGCGATGGTGCAGCGCTGCTCCAGCGCTGCTGGCCTCGCAGCTCGCGCTGGCGCAATTCGGCACCGAGCCCGCGCCGCTCGAGCTGATCGAGCTGCGCGACGACATGTACGTCATCAGCAACCCGGCGGTGCCGGGTCTCGTCACCGCGCTGATCACCGACGAAGGGGTGCTGCTCGTCGACGACAAGTTCGAGATCGATCACGACAACATCATGGCGATGCTGCGAACGGTGACGGATCAGCCGGTCGTGTATGTGATCAATACGCACCACCATGCGGATCACAGCGGCGGCAACGCCAAGCTCCAGGCGCTCGACGCCATCGCGGTCGCGTCCGACGAAGCACGGGCGCGGATGGTCGCGCTGAATCAGCCCGGGCTGCCGGACATGACGGTGAGCGACCGCGCGACGATCTACATCGGCGGGAAGACCGTCGAGCTCCACAAGGTGGGCCGGGCACACACCGACGGCGACCTCGTCGTGCTCTTCCCGGATCACGGCGTGCTCGCCACCGGCGACATCTTCGCGAACGGCGAGGGCACCTCCGCGCAGCTCGTCGACTATGCGGGCGGCGGCAGCGCGAAGGAGTGGCCGAAGGCGATCGAAGCGGCGCTCGAGCTCGACTTCGAGACGGTCGTCCCGGGCCACGGGCTGGTCTCGACCCGGGCGGATCTCGAGGCGTATCTCGAGCGCGCGAAGCGTTTCAGCGAGACGCTTTCGGAGCTCGTGAGCCAGGGCAAGTCGCGCGAGGACGTCGAAGCCGTCGTGCGCTCGGAATTCGACTGGGAAGACTTTCACGTGCAGATGTCGCTCGACGGCCTGATCGACGAGTTCCGTTGATCGCGAATCGCGTCGAGGCCGGCGCCGACGCGAAGGCCAGCGCCGGCGCCGAGGCTGGCGCCGACGCAAGCGCGAAAGGCAAGAAAACGGCCGCGAGGGACGAGCGCGGCGCGCGTTACCGCAGCGTGCCGCGGATCTCCCCCGCGCGCGAATCGCCGGCCCTGCCCGTGGGCGTCGACGGGTCGAGGTCGTCGGTATGCACGACCACGGACGCGCGTCCCTGCAAGATCGCGTCGATCAGCCCTTGCACGGTGCCGCTGCCTTCTTCGAGCGGGTTCCAGTCGTCGACCTGGCCGTCCGTGATGACGAAGCCGGCGCCGAGGCTGCCGTTCACGCGCTCCGTCACCGTCGTCTCCGGCGGCGGCCCGCCGGTGATCCAGTAGGCGATCGGGCCGGCCGGATCGGTGACCTCGACCGGCTCGGGGGCCACGTGAATGTGCGCCATCAGGAGATTCTCGATCCCCGCAACCTCCACTCGAAAGGACAGCGCCGTGCCGCCGTCGATCACCTCGACGACCGCGTGGCCGACCGCGTTGGTGGTCACCGGCCGGCCGTTCAGGTCGAAGCCGAAGAGCTGGGCCGAGAAGCGCTGCGGGGGCGCCCCGGCGGCGACGCCGGCCAAGCCGAGGCCGAGAGCGAGCACGACGAGCCGTCTGCACATGTTTCCGATCCTCCCCTCTTGTTCTTTGGCATCGAACGGCGGTCGTATGTGCCCTCCGCGGGCGAATAGGTTCATCGGTGCGCCTGGCGCTTCGCGGGTGTGCTCGCGCTTCGCGGGTGCGCCTTGCGCTCCGCGGGCGCACCTCGCGCGTCGCGGCGCTCTCGCCGGCGCGCGACTTGACGCCCCCCCGGCGCTCCGGCTTTGATACGCGAGGGCTCGCGGAGCCTCAACTCGACTCTCGGGGGAGAGAAATAATGAAGAGCACGCCCCAAGCCCCGCTCGCCGTCGCCGCCTTCCTCTTCGCGCTCTGCCCGAGCTTCGCGGCCGCGCAGGACGTCGCGATCACGAACGCGCGGATCATCGTCGGCAACGGCAGTGTGATCGAGTCCGGAACGATCGTCGTCCGCGACGGGAGAATCGCCGAGGTCGCGAGCGGCGGGACCGACACCGGAGGGTTGACGACGATCGACGCGCGCGGCATGACGGCGATGCCCGGCTTCATCGATGCGCACCGCCACATCAACACCGGCCCGAACGAGAAGGAGGAAATGCAGGCGCTGCTCGAAGCGGGCTACACGACCATCCTCTCCGGCGGCGGGCCGGCCGACGGCAACATCGTGCTGCGCGACCGGATCGAGAGCGGCGAGATCAACGGGCCGCGGATCATCCCGTCGGGGCGGATCCGGCTCGCGGACGAGACGCCGGAATCGGCCCGGGCGGCCGTTCGCGAGATGGCGGCCATGGGCGTGAAGTTCACCGGCGAGATCGCGCTCACGCCGTTGCCGCGCCCGAGCCTGCACGAGATCGAGGTGCTCCAGGCGGTCGTCGACGAGGCCGCG
Organism: Gammaproteobacteria bacterium; assembly: GCA_036381015.1. NCBI lineage: Bacteria > Pseudomonadati > Pseudomonadota > Gammaproteobacteria > Gammaproteobacteria bacterium. The sequence goes on along the minus strand of DASVDR010000013.1, from coordinate 4,516 downwards.
AAGGCCGGCGTCACGGTGCAGGTGCACGCGGTCAGCACGGCCGCGATGGTCGCGGCCGTCGAGGCGGGCGTGCGGCGCCTGGTCCACCTCCCGAACAAGGACTTCGTCGACCGCGACGCGGCCAGGATGCTCGCCGACACCGACACGCTGATCCTCGCGACGATCGGCTTCGGCGCGCCGATCTTCGGCGTGTTCGCCGAGGACAACGAGCCGCGCTTTCGCAACGGGGAGCCGTGGCCGGAATCGATTGCCGGCGCGAATCGCGACGCGCAGGGCCGCGCGCTCGGCACGGAGATCGGCTACACGATCGTCAACGCGAGAACCGTCTGGGACGAGGGCGCCGTGCTCGGCTACTGCACGGACTCGCGCTACGACCCGCTCGCGGGGCTTCGGCATGAGCTCGAGTCCTACAACGTGATGTTCTCGATGCAGGACATCGTCCGGCTGATGGGGCCGAACACGGCCGCCTACATCAACATGGCGGACGAGCTCGGCACGCTCGAGGCCGGCAAGCTCGCCGACATCGTGCTCGTCGACGGCAACCCGATGGAAGGCTACTGGAACATGCTGAACGCGAAGGTCGTTCTGAAGGAAGGGGTCGTCGTCGTCGACAAGCGCTGACCGGCGCGCGGGCCGAGCCCGCGGGCGCCTCTATCCTCCCGCGGCCGCCTCTGACCTCGACCGAGTGCGCGCGCCCGCGGTAATCGCGGCGCCAGCCATGCGGCGTCGGGCCGCGGCGCCGGCCGATCGGCGCCTACCCGCGCTTGCGGAACAGGGTCAGGCCTTCGCCGACGGTGAGCATCGCGAGATCCACGCGCTCGTCCGTGCGCACGAAGTCGTTGAACTCGCGCAGCGCCTTCGCGTTCACCGTCTCCTGCGAAATGATCGGCGCGCCGGAGATCGCGAGCGTGTTGTCGACGGCGATCAGTCCGCCGGGCCGGATCAGCTGCAGAAGCTTCTCGTGGTACACGAGATAGTTCGGCTTGTCGGCGTCGAGGAACGCGAAGTCGAACCGCCCGGCCTCGCCGGCCGCGAGCAGCTCGTCGAGCGTCTCGAGCGCCGGCCGGAGACGCAGGTCGATCCGCGACTCGACGCCCGCCTCGCGCCAGAACCGCCGGCCGATCGCCGTCCATTCGGCGTTCACGTCGCACGTGATCACCTCGCCGTCGGCGGGCAGCGCGAGCGCAACGGCCAGCGCCGAATAGCCCGTGTACGTCCCGATCTCGAGGCAGCGGCGCGCGCCGATCAGCCTCACGAGCAGCGCCATCAGCTGCCCCTGATCCGGGCCGATTTGCATCTCGCTCTGCGCGACGGGGGCCGTGGCTTCGCGCAGCCGCGCGAGCACCTCCGGCTCCCGTGACGACGCCTGGAGCACGTAATCGTAGACCTCTCCGTGGGTCAAACGGGTTCGCTTCGCCATGCGCGGCACTCTAGTCGCGCGGTCCGCAAATATCCATATGGGATGCTCGACCGGGACCCCGCACGCAGACACGGCCCCTCGTCCCGCATGCGGGACGGCAGCGCCCGCTCCTGGGACGGCCCGAGCGCGGCGGCCGCGGTGGGCGCGGAGAATCGCGAACAATCAACGGCCTGGAGGGCGCCCGCGGGCTGGCACGGTCGTTGCGTCTCGGAGCGGGCACGTCACACGATCGGCGTCGAAAACCGCTTCGAGAAGGCTGCGCTCATGTACTCGTTCCTCATGCAGCAATCTCGCGAACCTCCTGCTGGCGCGCGGCATCTCCCGCAGCGGTGAGATCGCGATCCGCGAAGCGCTCGCCGAGATCCTCGAGGCCTGGTGCTGGCCGTGCTCGCGGCGCGAGGGCTCGAAAGCTTGCTGTTCGGCGTCGCTCCACTCGACGGAGTCACGTTCGCGGGCAGCGTCGCCTTGTTGCTGGCCGCGGCGGCTTTTGCCGCGTTCCTGCCGGCCAGGCGGGCGGCCCGGGCGAATGCGGTCGACGTGCTGCGAAGCCGGTGACCCACGCGGGCCGGCGAATCCCCCACCCGGCCGATTGTGTCAAAATGCTCCGCGAACACGAATTCCGAATCGATCGGGGGATGACATGCTGATTCCACGCTTCGCCCTCGCCGGCGCCGCCGTCGTGCTGATCGCGCCGATGCTCCTTTCGAGCCCCGCCTCGGCACAAAGCTCGCAGAACGCACCCGACTGGACGAACGACGCGCCCGGCCGCGTCCACCGCATCGACGTCGCCGCGCTGCCCGAGCCCTTCGCGACGCCTTCGAACGTGAACTTTCCGCGCGTCGTGCCGAAGCCCGATAGCGCCTCCCTCGAGCTCCCGTCCGGGTTCACGATCGACGTCTTCACGCGCGACGTCGACGGTCCGCGCACGATGCGCGTCGCGCCGAACGGCGACATCTTCGTGGCCGAGACGCGCGCCGGGCGCATCAAGGTGCTGCGTCCTTCGGCCGACGGGGCGAGCGTCGCGAGCACCACGACGTTCGCGGAAGGCCTGACGCGGCCGTTCGGCATGCAGTTCTACCCCGCGGACGAGCCCGAGTGGCTGTACGTCGCCGAGAACAACCGCGTCGTTCGATACGCCTACGACGCCGGCGACACGGAGGCGTCAGGCGAGCCGGAGGTCGTCGTGCCGCAGCTCGCGGAGACCACGGAGGGGCACTACACGCGCGATCTCGTCTTTTCGCCGGACGGCGAGCGCATGTTCGTCTCGGTCGGGTCGGAATCGAACGTGGCCGAGGACATGCCGAAGAAGACGCCGGAGGAGATCCAGGCGTGGGAAGCCGAGCACGGGCTCGGCGCCGCATGGGGCGACGAGACCAATCGGGCCGGCGTGCTCGTGTTCGAGGTCGGCTCCGACGAGCCGGGCAAGATGTTCGCCACAGGCATCCGCAACTGCGTGGCGCTCGCGATTCAGCCCGACACCGGCGATCTCTGGTGCACCGTGAACGAGCGGGACGGCCTCGGCGACAACCTCGTCCCGGACTACTCCACGCGAGTACGAGAAGGCGGCTTCTACGGCTGGCCGTGGTACTACATGGGCGACAACGAGGACCCGCGGCACGAAGGCGAGCGGCCGGACCTTGCCGGCAAGACGATCACGCCGGACGTGCCGTATCAGGCGCATTCCGCCGCGGTCGGGTTCACGTTCTACACCGAGAGCTCGGGCCCCGCGGCGTTTCCCGACGAGTACGTCGGCGATGCCTTCGCGGTGTTCCACGGCTCCTGGAACCGCGAGGACCGCACCGGCCACAAGGTCGTGCGCGTCCCGATCGAGAACGGCGTGCCGACCGGCGAGTACGTCGACTTCCTGGTCGGCTTCATCACCGAGGACGGCGCACCCTGGGCGCGGCCTTCGAGCCTCGTGCAGGCGAGCGACGGCTCGCTGCTCTTGAGCGACGACGACGGAGACGTGATTTACCGGATCGCGTACACGCGCTGACGTACGCGCTGAGCCGCCTCGGAGCCGGGGCCGGCTCTCAAGGGCGACCCGAGGGCTGCTCGACGCGGGGGCCGCTACGCGCGGAGTCGCGGCGCCCGGGCCGCTGGGGCGTCAGAGTCTCCACGTCAGAGTCGCTCGGCGCCGGGGCCGCTCGGCGTCGCGCGCGGCCCCGGCCCGAAGACGAGAACGGTCAGGCGGAAGCCGGCCAGACGAAGTCGGGGCGCAGGCCCTCGTAGACCGGGCGGCCGTCGTTCGGGCGTTGACCGCCTGAGGACGCGTCGAAGAACGCGTGATACGTCGGCTGCAGCCGAGCCGAGTCGTACCCCATCAGGTTCGGCACGATCACGCGGATCCGCCGCTGCTTGTCGTCGAGCATGATCGGCGCCCCGCAGGTCGCGCACGTGCAAAGCTCGAGCGGCCCGTTCGGGTTCTGATCGTTGAACGGCTGGCGCTTCAGGCTCGCGCCGTTGTCGACCTGCAGATCGCCATGCTTGAAGAAGACGACATGGGTCGATTCCTGGCCCGTGACGCGCTTGCAGACCGAGCAGTGGCAAATGTGGTTGTCGATCGGCTCGCTGTCCGAGTGGGTGTGAACGTGATCGCAACCCCCAGCATATCTATGTGCCATCGTTGGTTGTCCTTGTCTTGTCGTTGTCGATTCCGCCGGCCATGGGCCGACGACGGAATGCACCCTGGCGCCTCGATTATATAGGGGACGGACAGCGGCGCGTCGACTGCCCCCGCGGGTGCGTTCACCGATGCGCGGATGCACGCCGTCCCCCGCCGGTCTGACTCTGCCGGTGCGTTCACCGACTCCGCCGGTGCTTCCGTCCCCCGCCGGTGCTTCCCGAGAATGCCGTCTCGGCCGGTGCACTCCGTCCCTGCGAGTGCGTCACCGACTCCGCCGGAGTGTCACGCCTCCGCGGGTGTGTCAGGCTTGCGGCAGCGCCGTCCTTCTCCGCGCCTCGTCGATCCGGTCGCAGAGCAAGCCGACGGCGAAGTGATAGTCCATGCGCTCGCCGGTCCACCGGCAGCGCGCCGTGTCCGCATCGATCGAGAGACCCGCACGGCGGTTGAGCTCGCGCAGCGTCGTCCGCCCG
>DASVDR010000012.1 GCA_036381015.1 Gammaproteobacteria bacterium | reverse complement strand
GTGGCTCGGCCGTGCAAGACTGTCCTCGCCCGCGAGTCCTTCCTGAAGGGCACCAATCCGACCAGGTTGACACGTCCAGCACCTCCACGTGATGCTCCGCTGCATCTCATGCGAAACGGCGGGACGCCATTGACGAGCTCGTGTTAGCGGCGGGCGTAAATTCCACATTTGTGGCGGGCGAAAATCTGACAGTCGGCAGCACGGTCTGGCTGCCGGCTGAGAGCCTCGCTCCCGGCCGGTGATTCATTTCACCATGCGTCTTCACGAAGGTGGAGACGCGATGATCGGACGGGAGACACGGATGCTACTGCGGCACTATCTGGAGCAGGGCGCCAGCAAGAGCGCGCTGGCGCGACAGCTCGGCGTCAGCCGAGAGACCATTCACCGCTGGATTCGCGACGGCGAGCTCGATCGCGATTTGGACGCCACGCCGGTGCGCTACGGGCCGCGCCGGCCGGTACCGACCAAGCTCGATGCCTACAAGGCGATTATCGAGACGCGACTCGCCGCCTACCCGCAGTTATCCGCCGTGCGGCTGCTGGCGGAGATCCGCGCCGCCGGTTTCGAGGGCAGCTACACCCAGCTGAAAGCGTTTGTCCGGCAGGTGCGACCGACGCCGGCCGCCGCGCCGGTGATCCGCTTCGAAACGCCGGCGGGCCGGCAGGCGCAGGTCGACTTCGCGCGGTTCACGTTTCCGTGGGGCGTACGGTACGCCTTGCTCGTCGTGCTCGGCTACTCGCGATTGCTCTGGTGCCGCTTCTACGTGCGCCAGGACATGCGGACGCTGATCGACGGGCTCGAGGACGCGTTTCGGTATTTCGGCGGCGTGCCGCACGAGCTGCTCTTCGATCAGATGAAAGCGGTGATCACGCGCGACCTGCGGCTGCAAGGGGGCGCGCTGGTCCGCAATCTGGAGTTTCTCCGCTTTGCGCACCACTGGAGCTTCACCCCGCGGGCGTGTCGTCCCTACCGCGCGCAGACCAAGGGCAAAGTCGAGCGCCCGGTGCGCTATCTCCGCGACAATTTCGTCTACGGGCGGACGTTTGCCAATGATGCGGACCTCGATCAGCAGCGCCGCGCCTGGCTCGACGACGTCGCCAACGTGCGCGTGCACGCCACGACGCGCGAGCGACCACGCGATCGCTTCGATCGCGACGAGCGTCTGCTCCTGCACCCGCTCGCGCCGCGCCCCTATGCGTCCGTGCTCGTGCCGGACGCCCCGCCGCGCACGACGCCGTCGGTCTCGGCGCGCCCGCTCGTCTCCGTCGAGAAGCGCTCGCTCGCGGTGTATGCCCGCCTCACGGGAGGGCTCGCATGAAGGCCCCCGCCCCGTCCCGTCGCGATCGGCTGCGCCAGATGCTCGCCGATTTGCACATGCCCGGCGCGCTCGAAGCCCTCGATGCGATCCTCCACGGCGTCGACGGCGCGACGATCACCGCCGCCGAGGCGATCGAGCAGCTGCTCGGCGCGCAGATTCAGCTGCGCAACAACCGCCGCTTGCAGGCCGCGATGCGCTCGAGCCGGTTGCCTGCCGTCAAGCGGCTCACCGAATTTGATTTCTCGTTTCAGCCCTCGCTGCGTCGGGAGCAAATGGAGAGCCTCCACGAGCTCGGCTTCGTCGAGCGGCGGGAAAACGTCGTCTTCCTTGGCCCGCCCGGCGTCGGTAAAACCCATCTCGCGATCAGCCTGGCGATCGCCGCGGCGCAAAGCGGCCGCCGCGTGTATTACGGCACGCTCGCCGATCTGATCACGTCGCTCGAGGAAGCGCAGGCGGCCGCACGGTTACAGGCGCGGCTGAAAGTCCTCACCCATCCCGCGCTCCTTGTCGTCGACGAGATCGGGTATCTGCCGATCAGCCGCACGGGCGCGATGCTCTTCTTTCAGCTGATGACGCGCCGCTACGAGCACGCGTCGACCGTCCTGACCTCCAACAAGGGTTTTGAAGAGTGGGGGGCGGTCTTTGGCGACGAGGTCATGGCGGCGGCTCTCATCGATCGGCTCGTGCATCACTGCCACATCGTGACGATCCGCGGCAACAGCTACCGCATGCGCCAGCACACCGAGCTCTGGCAGGCGCTGCACACCACGCCGGATGCGAACGGCGGGCCCCAGCGCCGCCGCCGGTCCCGTCAGGAGGCCGCGACGAACTGAGGCTCGTCCCCTCGCCGATCTGTCAGATTTTCAACCGGCGAAAGTGTCAGATTTTGGCCCGGCGTTGACACGCGGTTCGGTCAAGCCCGCCAGCCGCGAAGCGGACGGAGCGAAGCGAAGTGGCTTGACCGGGCCGTGGACCGCCGGACAATTCGCGTCGTGATGGCCGGCGACACGCGACCGTGGCGCACGTCGGCGGACTTGCAAGGCGATCGAGGCGCGCTCGGT